>JAFYWX010000050.1 GCA_017546445.1 Akkermansia sp.
AGTGCGCAGCCTGGCGGCCGCGCAAAGAAATGAAAATTACCTGAGATTTCTCAGGTAATTTTGTTTACAGGTGCGGCAACCGCCGCACACAAACTCACAATTCTGCATTCTGACTTCTGAAATCTGCATTCGCCAAACTCCAATTTTGCGGGTATCTTCGACTTTTTAGAAGTTCTCATGTGTCGGATGTTCATGATTTTTACTTCCCGCTGACGGTGCACGTAGACACCCGCCATGCGGCATGTCGGCGGAAAAGCGAAGGTGTTCTACCAGCTAGGAGTCTCCTTTTCAAGTGCTCCGTACTGAACAATCCTGATATGTTGCTTAATGATATGTCTACACCTTCAATTTTCTCTTCCTTTCGGGGCAACATTTCGCCGCTTTCCGTTTTCACCCTAAGGGGTAGGCCGAGACTAGTCGCCTGTCCTGTAAATGCATGGATCGCAATTGAAAAGTGGTATAGTGCTTTTCGCTTCGCTATTTAGCGCTGAAGAAAATCCGCGTAGGGGATAAGTGGCGTGTCAACGTAATTGTTGCCGTGGTCATCGAGCAGCTGGATGCCTTCTGGTGTTTGGCGGATTCCTAATTGCTCCAGCTTTTGGTAATCTTCGCAGTGCAGAGTGTATTGGCGACCATCGGGAAGCTGTATGTCGAGCGCTTTTACGAGTTCATACTCATTGCCCCATGAGGCCCAGTGAAGCATCATCCGTATGGCCCCGAGGCCTGGTAGATACATCCACACACTCTCATGGGCAGGGTAATACAGGGTAAGCCGCACGCCTTCGATGGTGCGGGTGTCGTATTTATGCCACAGCGCCGCGGTGGTTGCCAGACATTGCAGGAGATAGAGAAAGAACAGGGTGAGAGCACAGCCGCGGGGAGAGCAGCCGCATCCCTGGTGCAGGTGGCAGGTGCGTTCCTGCTTGTGTTGTTTTGGGTTCGCGTTCAATGCTTCAGATGGGTAGATTATTTATCTTGCTTCTTCTTCTGGGGTGGCGGGGTAGGGGGCCCAGGTATCGCTCACTAACTGCAGCGAGCGGAAGTCATATACCTTGGTGCGCGTGCCTTCGTATGCGCCGGACTCGGGATTAAAGTGTTCAATGTGGAAGATGATATCGAAGGAGTGATTTTCCACAAAGACAAAGGGCTTCACCATGGGAAGCTGGTAGGCCATCGGGCGGCTTATGCTCTTCCACGCTCCGCTGATTTCAAGCGTTCTGGTGGCGATGCGGCAGCTGCTGCCATCCTCTGCTATGCGCTTGAGCGTGCCATTGAGCGCATAAGCTCCCTGGCTGTTGGCTCTGCCTCTGGCGGAATACAGCACCCGCCTCTCTGCGTCCCAGGTGGGAGGCGTGCGGCGCCGGTTGTGCCTGGGGAAATAGGTGTCGAAAAGAGACTTGTCCTCCTCAGTCAAATCGCTCTTGAGGGCGCCGAAGTCGCGTCTTTTCCAATCCTTGCTCTCGATGTCCTCTATCTGGCGGGTCTGCGGATTAAAACGCACCCAGTTCACATACAGCGTTTCATCCTGATAATCAACAATTCTTACCAGATTGCCGGCAAATACAAAAGGTACAATGGCACAGTATTTCTGCTCCTTGAAATTAACCCGCCTGGCGGGATTCGATTCAAAGCGTTCGCAGAAGAGCTTGCGCATGCTGCTGCCATCCTCTGCCAGAATCATCAGGCGCTCGCACAGGATTCGCTTGCCCGCTTTGTTCTTTCCCCAGGAGGAGGCGTATTGCACCAGGTGCTCCGCGTCCCAGCCCTCTGCTACCGGTTCGGCCGCAGCGCCGAAGTAGTGCTCGAACAGGGCGGCATCCTCGGGCGCAATATCGGCACAGAGCAGCGTCTCAGTGTAGGCTTGTTCCCGGGGTTCATCTCCATAAACCAGCGGAGAAGCCAAAGCCAGCAAGGTAAAAGCGGAATAAACGAAAAGTCTCAGATTCATAGTGTGGAAAATGTGTATTTGTTACGGTGTCATGTTACCAGAATCCGGGTAGGATTGCAATATGTTAGAGCGCAAAATGGGGGGGGCTGACACGCGTGTCGCAAAGATTTCACGTTTGCCTGCATTATCAACACCGTTTTGGAGTCAGCCCCCCTCTTTATGCGCTAAAGATGGCGATTTGGCGGGGGCTCAAATCTTTCGGAGCACGGGACTTCAGTCCCGAAAACTCAAGCGATGAGGGACTAAAGTCCCTTGCTCCGATAAAAACAGCTGATCGCCAAACTCCCATTTGGCGCAGTAATCCTTGGGCCACATGTGGGGCCCTGATGAATTTCCAACTCCCACATTTTCCTCAGGTCGCTGAATTCGATGCATCGGGTTGAGGAAAAATCCAGAGGAACGGACTGGGCGAATACGGATACCTGCTCCGCAAGGCCTGGGGCGGGCATGCGGTTCGGGGAAAAGATGCGAACCAGCCGGGTGTAATCCGGGCTGGGCGCAAACACATAAATCGCCTTCTTCTGGTAGTAGCGTTTGAGCGCGTGCCACTGGCGGAATTTCTCAGCTCTCAAATTTTTGTCGAAGCGGGTGATGAATAACGCCTTGATGAGCCAGAATAACTTCTCGATGAAGGAGAAAAAATTGGCCTGACGGAGCGAAAGCTCTCCATGAATGTAATCATACACGGGGCGCACCTTTTGGTAAAAACGGTCATCGTACGTTGTGGGGTTCTCACCCTCTTCTGGGTATATTTCGTCGTCATCTCCCTCTGGGAAATAATCCTGCATAAAGCGATTATAGGCATCCAGATGGAATAAAATCCTGTACGGCACATAATCGCATGGCCGCCTGTTGAGAAACATTGCAATGTGCCCTTTTGAATCCACCAGAAAACAGTTTACCAGCTCGCGGCCCAGAGAATCATGTCGCGGATCCAGACTGGGCGAATACTCCCCCAGACAATCAGGAACATAGATGCCTGTGTTGAGTGGGACGGCATCGGCATAGAGCCTGAAAAGTTTTCCCCTTACGGTATTCATGAGAGACGCCTTAGTCGCGGGGTTCGGGGGTAAAGATATAGAAGCTCTGCTGGCGCATGCGGATGAAGCTGCGCAGCTCGCGCAGAATGAGCTGCAGCAGCTTCAGCACGCAGAGCCCCAGCAGCACATACACCCACCAGGCCAGAGTGCCTTCTATACACTTTTTTACCACTAAATCATAGAGGTAACAGGCGGCGAGGAGGTAATAGCCGAGCGCCTCCAGCGGTGTGGGGCGAGTCACTTGTGTCAGGGGGCGGGATTCATCCTTGCCCGGCAGCGTAAGCCCGAGCTCCGCAAGTTGTGCCTCCAGTTGCTGTGTCGTCTGCACATTCAGAAAACCATCCTTTGGAAAGTTCGTCCCCTTCGTGTATTCCACGAAGTAGTAATCAGACCGGCCATCGGGGCGGCGTTTGCATGCAGCGATGAGCTCGCAGTGCAGGGGGACAGCAATGGCTGCGGGCCTGCAGCCCCACAGCGCTTCCTCCACGATGATAGCCCGTTTGTCGGTAAGCAGGTATACCGTATGCCGCTCCCGCAGCCAGGAAATCCGCGGCTGTATTGCCAGGACCATCACCGCACACAACAGCACGTAGAGCACCAGCCCATTGATTATCCCTGCAGCGAATGCAGCCACAAGCCCCCCCGCCATGATGACCAGGAGCCCGGCTGCGCATGTTCTCCTCGCATTCCATCGGGGTGCCCTGCGCTCCGCCCACAGTACTCGTTCATCATCATGCAGAATAAAGTCAGCAGCCTTTCTTTCTCCTCCGTACATTGTCCGTTGGGATTGTATCGCTTTCGCCGGTTATTGTCAATAAGATGGGGCGCTTAACTCGTTGCTGCGGTGTAAACGCAGCAATTTAGACCACTTTCAAGTGGATTTAGATGCCTCGTAAGAGGCAATTTCATCTGCCAAAGGCAGATTTCGATGCAGCTCATCAAGAGCTGCAATGCAGGTGAAATAAGTTCCTGCGGGCCATAGGCCCGCACTATTTCTAAACAACTTACATTGCAGGGCAGAATGCCCTGCAGTGAAATTGCGGGCAGAGCCCGCAATGAAATCCGCCACTGTCGTGACGGTCTAAATCCGGTTATCACCGGTCTAAATTGCCCGGCTTCCGCCGGGCAGTGTTTCAGCCCTACAAATCGCCATTTTACGAGAAGGAGAGACAAGTTCAAAAACGGTGCAGATAATTCAGCCTGTTGAAAAACCTTTGAGACACCGTGGGTTCTCACGCCGCGTGGAGCCGCGTGAACCGCGTGAACCGCGTGGAGTCGCGTGGAGTCGCGGGAGATAGAAGGTAAAAATACTTGACGAATCATATCCTTATGTTATAGAATCACCCCGGTGCCGGGGCGACTGGTTGCTCTGTGTTATTTTTTTCCGTTTTTAATCATCACGACTCGAAGATTACTATGAACATCGCAATGGTAGGAACGGGCTATGTTGGCCTGGTCAGCGGTACATGTTTCGCAGAAATGGGTAATACCGTGACCTGTGTGGATGTGAATGAAAAGAAAATTGAGGATCTTAGGAAGGGGATTATGCCCATCTACGAGCCTGGTCTCAAGGAAATGGTGCTGCAGAATGCAGAAGCCGGGCGTCTGAAATTTTCTACCAGCCTGGCATCCTGCATTGATTCTGTGGATGTGGTGTTCTCTGCCGTGGGAACTCCGCCGGATGAGGACGGCTCTGCCGATCTTCGCTATGTGCTGGAGGTCGCTCGCGAGTTCGGCCGCAATATCAAGAAGTACACCCTGCTTATCACTAAGAGCACGGTGCCTGTGGGCACCTGGGCCAAGGTGAAGAGTGCTGTGCAGGAGGAGCTTGATAAGCGTGGTGTCAGTGTTCCTTTCAGTGTGGCCAGTAACCCGGAATTCCTGAAGGAGGGTACTGCTATTGATGATTTCACCAAGCCGGACCGCGTGGTGGTGGGTGTGGAGGATGAGGCTGCCGCCAAGCTCATGCGCCATCTCTACCGTCCCTTTATGCTGACCGGTGACCGTGTGCAGATTTGCGACATCCCCAGCGCTGAGATGATTAAATACGCTGCCAACAGCATGCTGGCTACCCGTATTTCTTTCATGAACGATGTGGCTAACCTTTGCGAACTCGTAGGGGCCAATGTGGAGGCTGTGCGCCGCGGTATCGGCTCTGATGACCGTATCGGTAAGAAATTCCTGTACCCCGGTTGTGGTTATGGTGGTTCCTGCTTCCCGAAGGATGTGAAGGCTCTTATCCGCAGCGGTGCAGAGCTTGGTTATCGCATGCGTATCCTCGAGGCTGTGGAGGAGGTGAATGATAAGCAGAAGACTATTCCTTTTGCAAAACTTCAGGCTGCCATGCCTGAACTTGAGGGCAAGAATATTGCGGTGTGGGGGCTTGCTTTCAAGCCTGGTACCGATGATATGCGCGAGGCTCCCTCGCTCATTCTTATAGATTCTCTTCTGAAGCACGGCTGCAACGTGCGTGCCTTTGACCCTGTGGCTATTGATGAAGCAAAGCGCCGCCTGGGTGAGGAATGCGTCTCCTTCTGCGATGATATGTACGAAGCCTGCATTGATGCTGATGCGCTGGTCATCGTGACCGATTGGAAGCAGTTCCGCGTACCCAGCTGGGCAGTGCTCCGCAAGACGATGCGTGGCCGCCTGATTGTGGATGGTCGTAACCTTTATGACTTGGACGAGGCCTTAGCAGAAGGCTTTACCTACAAACGTATCGGTTAACGGTATCCCGGAAAATCATCATACTTCCACCCCGCCTTGTATCCCCAGGGCGGGGTGGAGTCTTATTGAACGTAGAACGCAGACTCCGGCATTGACCGGAATAAAAAAGCCCGGCATCAGTATTACCTGACGCCGGGGAAAGATATGCGCGGGCAGATGCGCGGCTGGTTTACCAGCACTGCAGGTCGTCTGCAATATCGGGCATCTTGTCCTTAGTGAACACGGGGTCCTTGATACCCTGTCTCTTCTGGGCGCGGTAGTCTTCCAGCAGGCGGAAGGCATACTTACCCAGCAGCACAATGGCGATGAGGTTGCAGATGGTCATGAGTCCCATGAAGAGGTCTGCCAGGTTCCATACCGTGCTCAGGCTGGCGATGGAGCCGAAGAGCACCATGGCTGCCACAATGATACGGTAGAGGGTGAGCACCCAGGGCTTTTTGCTGAGGTACTGAACATTGGCTTCGCCGTAGTAATAGTTGCCCAGCACGCTGCTGTAGGCAAAGAAGAAGATGGCAATGGCCACGGCAATGTTGCCCCAGGGACCAATCTGCTGGCAGAGTGCAATCTGGGTCAGCTTGATACCGCTGGCATCGCAGCCTTCCGGAATGCCGGCCACCAGAATGATGAATGCCGTGCAGCTGCAGATGATGAGCGTATCGCTGAACACGCTGATGGCCTGCACCTTGCCCTGCTTCACCGGGTGGGAGACATCGGCCGTGGCGGCCACGTTGGGGGCAGAGCCCATGCCGGCCTCATTGCTGTACAGGCCGCGGCGGATACCCTGCTGAATGGCAGCACCCAGGCCACCGGCAAGCCCCTGTTCCCAGCCGAAGGCGTGGGAGATGATGAGGGAGAGTACATGCGGAATTTCCGTGATGTTCATCACGATGACCACCAGGGCCAGGAGAATGTAGCCCAGGGCCATGAAGGGAACGATGATGCTGCTCACGCGGGCAATGCTCTGAATGCCGCCGAAGATAATGGCGAGGGTGAGCACGGTGAGCACGGTGCCCATGTATGAGGGCGGAATGGAGAATGCTTCCTCGAATGCCTGGCAGATGGTGTTGCTCTGCAGGGAGTTGAAGGCGAAACCAAAGGTGAGGATGAGGAGTACGGAGAAGATGGCGCCCATCCACGGCTTTTTGAGGCCGATGCTCATGTAATAAGCCGGGCCGCCGATGAAGGAGCTCTCGCCCCGAATCTTGTACAGCTGGGCCAGGGTGGATTCCACAAAGGCGCTGCTTGCACCCAGGAAGGCAATGAGCCACATCCAGAACACGGCGCCGGGGCCGCCCAGGGTGATGGCCACGGCCACACCGGCCAGGTTACCCGTGCCCACTCGGCTGGCAATGGAAATGGCAAATGCCTGGAAGGAGGAAATGTGCTCATCTTCATCGTCATCCGGGCGGGTGCAGTTGCGGAACATGACGGGAAGGTCGCGCAGCATGGTTACCTGCACAAACTTGCAGCGGATGGTGAACCACACGGCACAGCAAATCAGCATAGCCACCAGCACATAGGTCCACAGTATCCCGTTGGCCCAGTCGATGAATTGTGTAAAGAATTCCATGATATGTTATAAGTAAGTTCCGGAGATTGTACCACCTTGTTCCGGGAAATCAAGCTAATAATGCCGCCAGTATTCTCTATTCACATGTGTCCCAAAGATTTCACAATTGCCTGCATTATCCACACTGTTATGGAGCCAGCTCCTTCTTTATTCGTTAAATGGCGGTTTGGCGGAATGATGGCTCGCGTCAGCGAGCGGAATTCAAAAGCCCGTGAAACGGGCGGCCTATCAATAGCGAGGCGGTGGAGCGCACCGTGCGTCAGCATGGTGCGCGGAACCCCTTGTAAAGCAAAATAAGGAATAGGAACCCGTGGAACGGGTGACAGAGAGGGGTGCTACATATGCGCCTTAATTTCAATATAAATTCTCTATGAAAGAATAGCTGTTTGTTCGTCCTGACACGATTTTTAAGCCATGCGTTTCTGTCACCCGTTTCACGGGTTCTAATGACTTTTACACTAAAACGAGTGGTTTCGCGGCTGACGCCGCTGCACCACTCGCTATTGTTATGTCGCCCGTTTCACGGGCTCAATGTTCCGCTCGCTGACGCGAGCCCGCTGCTCGACAAACTCCAATTTCACTGCAGAGCTCGCGGAAATTATTCCTCTCCATCGCCCAGCATGGTGCGGGCAATCTGCCAGCAGGCTGCAAAGGAATTGGCAAAATCCTGCGGGCGGGCGGCCAGCCAGCGGTCGATGAGTCTGGCGGGGAAGGGCATCACGCCGCTGATTTCGGCAGCGGGGAAATGCACGCGGCCGTTGTACAGCGCAGCGTAGAGCGCCACATGCTCCATGCCGGTTTCCTCGCTGGGGGGCAGGGTGCCCAGACGGATGATTTTCGTATCGGTGATGCCGAGTTCCTCCTCCAGTTCGCGGCGTGCGGCGGAGTCATAATCCTCACCGGCATCCAGATGCCCGGCAGCGCTGGAATCCCACACGCCGGGGTGGCGGTCCTTCAGCAGAGAGCGCTGCTGGAGCAGGCAGTCGTGCTTCTTGTTGAACACCAGCACATGCACAGCGCGGTGAATGAGCCCCTGGTCATGCACCTCCTTGCGGGTGGCCTGGCGCAGCACCTGGTCCTGCTCGTCCACCACATCGAAAAGCTCATCATCCTTCTGCGCCACCTGGGCCAGCGGATGCGGGTCGTAGGCATTCGTGAGGCGCACCCAATCCGCAAGCCCCAGTTCCTCCGGACGGGCGGTGGGGGAAATGCCGAGCTGGGCGGAAACCTCGCTCCAGGCGGGGGTATCGGGCAGTTGCTTGTGCATCTGCTTGCGGCGCTGGGCAAAGCAGCGGCGCATCAGCTCATCCATGAAACGGTGGTCATACGGCGGCAGACTCTTCGGGTCGCGCGGGGTGAGCAGCATCACCGTGGAATCAATCTTCGGGCGCGGATTGAAAGCTTCCGGCGGCACCGTTTTCAGCGCTTTCGGTACCCAGTCCATCTGAATGCGCAGGGAGAGCAGACCGTAGGCCTCATCGCCTGGCTGGGCCAGAATGCGGTCAATGAACTCCTTCTGCAGCATCACCACGGCGCGGGAGACCGCACAGGGCGAGGTGAGGAAATTCGCCAGGATGGCACCACCCGCGGAGTAGGGCAGGTTGCCCATGAATTTCACCGGCTGCTCAGCAAAAAGCGGTCGCGGATCCCAGCTGGCACCATCGGCATGGTGCACTTCCACATGGGGTGTGTCGGCCCAGCGGCGGCGCTGGTATTCGGCCAGGCGGGCATCGAACTCCACCAGAATCAGCTTGCGGCAGAGCGGGGCCATATGCTCGGTGAGCGCGCCCGTGCCGGGTCCCACCTCCACCACGCAGTCGCCGGGCTCAATCTCCAGCTGGCTCACAATCCAGCGGGCGATGTTTTCGTCCACCAGGAAGTTCTGCCCCAGCGATTTGGAGGGGCTTACCCCGGTTTCTTCCAGTACCTGTCGAATCTGCGTAGCGTTCATGTGCGCGCCATTGTACCCTAAATCGCGTGTCTTTTCAAGCCAATAGAACAGTGGGGATTTACGATTTTGGATTTACGATTTACGAATTACAGGCGGAAGTCTCGAAGGCTTGACTCCTATTCATCCCTTGACACTGGTGGCTGGAATCTGTTATCCTGCCCCTGGCATGGAAGCCAATGAACAGAAACAGGATAAACCCCGCCGCTGGTGGAGTTGGGGGCGCGTGTGCTGGTACTTATTCCTGCTTCTGCTGGCTGCCAGTGCTCTGCATGCCTTGTTCATTGCTTGTGGTGTGCCGGATTTTACATTCTGGTTTTCTGCCTCTGGCTGGTTTGTTCTTACATCGCTCTGCCTGTTGCTGCTGTGGCTGGCGGTGGGGATATTGCTGAGCATGTGGCTGTGCCGCCGCCTGCGAGAAATGGTGCTGGTGGCGCTGTCGATTCTGGTGTTGTGCTGGTACTACCGGGGATTTTCTCCGCCCACAGAGTATCACTTGCGCCTCTGGTGCTGCGATGCCGCGTCCATTTATCCCACCTGGCATATCTCCCCGCTGCGGCGTTTGTATTACTCCATGACGGATAGCTACGAGGATGGCCGGGACGGCCTGAAATTGTGGGTGAATGAAGTCGAGGCCGGGCACAATTACGATCCGATTCTCGGACATGGCCCTTGTAGATTGATATTTTCTGTCTACGGTGGTTGCGGTCCTCATATCCGCGATGAGTTTACGCTGGATTTGCCGGAGGATCGGCAGGCTTCGCAGGTGGCGTTTCGCTTTGCCCCGGATTCCCCGGCTCTGGGTGTCATCGTGCTGGATCGGGATGAGCAATATGAGCTCATTATCAAGTATAAGGAGAGCCCCATCGAGATGGCGAAGATGCATGGCCTGACCTGGCTGCCGGTGAGTCCGGAGAACAAAGGGCATTTCCTGCTGCCCCTCACGGGTGAGGAATTGCATTTTGTGCCGGTGTATTATAAAACTGAGACCGTTAAACCCGGCGACCCTCCGTGGCAGGTGCCGATTTTCAATCTGCGCCGCCTTCCCGAAGAAGCGGGTGAGGCGAATCCCAGCGCCTGTATAGATTCCGATTTGTCGAGGTTAGAAATCAATCGGAGCACGGGACTTCAGTCCCGAAAAACTCAAGCGATGAGGGACTAAAGTCCCTTGCTCCGACAAAAACAGTTGCCCGCCAAACTCCCATTTAGCCGGGTTTCCGGGGGGGGTGTGTGTGGTGAAATCTACACCATGTTGCGCGCCTTTTACTCTCAAACCGACTGAAAATAGCCCAGAAAGCCGGCATATTTAGAAAAATTCTAAATATGCCGCATAATCGGCTTGCTTTTGTGCGGGGAATCTGTATAGTGAGTGGCATCGTTAACCAACAATAGAAACGTCTAGTATGAGCGACAAAGTATTATTCTTCGACACCACGCTTCGCGATGGTGAGCAGTGCCCGGGAGCTTCCATGAATCTCCGGCAGAAGCTGGAGGTAGCACGTCAGCTCGAAAAGCTAGGCGTGGATATCATCGAGGCCGGTTTCCCCTGCATCTCCGATGGAGACTTTGAGGCCGTGTTCACCATTGCCAACACGGTGAAGAAGTGCCGCATCGCCGGTCTTGCCCGCTGCGTGGAGAACGACATCCGCCGCGCAGCCGCTGCTGTGGCTCCTGCCGGCGACCGTGGCCGTATTCACACCTTCCTGGCCACCAGCCCGCTGCACCGCGAGTTCAAGCTCAAGAAGAGCAAGGAGGAAATCATCGAGATGGCAGTGGCCGGCGTGAAGCTCGCCAAGAGCCTCGTGAATGATGTGGAATTCTCTGCCGAGGACGCCAGCCGCACCGAGCATGATTACCTCGCCCAGGTGGTGGAGGCCGTCATCGAGGCCGGTGCCACCACCGTGAACCTGCCGGACACCGTGGGCTTCACCACGCCGCAGGAATACATCGCCATGATTGACTATGTGGTCAAGAATGTGAAGAATATCGACAAGGCCATCATCTCCGTGCACTGCCACAACGACATCGGCCTGGCTGTGGCCAACTCTCTGGCCGCTGTGACCGCCGGTGCCCGCCAGGTGGAAGGCACTATCAACGGTATCGGCGAACGCGCCGGTAACGCCGCCATCGAGGAAGTGGCCATGGCCCTCTCCACCCGTCCGGAAGCCTTCGGTTTTGCCGCCGGTGAGAAGCCGCACAACCTCGAAACCCGCGAAATCGTGAAGACCAGCCGCGTGGTGGCCAGCATGAGCGGCCTTTCCGTGCAGCGCTCCAAGGCCATCGTGGGTGAGAACGCTTTTGCCCACAGCTCCGGCATTCACCAGCACGGTATCCTGGCCAAGCGCGAGACCTACGAGGTCATCGACCCCGCCGAAGTGGGTTGGGGCGAGACCGAGCTCCCGCTTACCAAGCACTCCGGCCGCGCCGCGGTGAAGGCTCGTCTCGAGAAACTGGGCTACAACCTTTCCGACGGTGAAATCACCCATGTGTTCGAGCGCTTCAAGAAGGTGGGCGACAGCAAGAAGTTCGTGTACGACGATGACCTTGCCTCCCTCGTGAACGATTCTCTCGATACCTGCGACGGCACCTGGAAGATGGTGGACATTCAGTTTGTGGCCGGTTCTGCCGCACGCCCCACTGCTACCGTGCAGCTGGAGAAGGATGGCAAGATGTACACCGACTGCGCCATCGGCAACGGCCCGGTGAATGCCTGCTTCAAGGCCATCGACCGCATCACGAAGAGCAAGGGTTCTCTGGTGGACTACAATGTGCGCTCCACCTCCATTGGTCAGGATGCTTTGGGTGAAGTGACGGTGAAGGTGCAGTTCGGCGCTTGCGAGTGCAAGCCGGTTTCCGGCAAGGGCGCAGCCACGGACGTTATCGAAGCCTCCGCCCGCGCCTACCTCAACGCCGTGAACCGCAACATCTCCCTCGAAGCCCTGGCTGCTGCCACTCAGGCCTGAGACAAGGATTAAGGACTAGGGATTAAGGATTAGTGTGCTGCAATTTGCTATTCGTAAATCGTAAATCATAAATCGTCAATCCCATGTCTTCTATCCGCATCATCGTGGGGCTGGGGAATCCCGGTCGCGACTATGCCGAAACCCGCCACAACGTGGGTTTCATGGTGCTGGATCGCCTGGCGCGCCGTTTCGGAGCTGAATGGAAGCTCGATAAGGCACGCAAGGGCGAGCTGGCCGTCGGTCCCGGTGTGCTGCTCATCAAGCCGCAGACCTTCATGAACTGCAGCGGCGAATGCGTAGGGCCCATCATGCGCTACTACAAGTTTGACCCCGAGCAGGTGCTGGTTATTTACGATGATATTTCCTTCCCCGTGGGTACCATGAAATTGCGCGCCAGCGGCTCTGCCGGCGGCCACAATGGCATGAAATCCCTCATTGCCCACCTGGGTGGCGAGAAATTCCCGCGCATCCGCGTGGGTATTGGCGCCCCGGGGCAGAAGGAAATGGTGGGCCATGTGCTGGGCAAGTTTGCGCCGGATGAACGTCCGCTGCTTGAGGAATGCCTGGCCAAGGCAGAGGAAGCTACCCTCCTTATGATGAAGGAGGGCTTCCAGGCCGCCGCCAACAAGTTCAACGTGAAGAAGGAAAAGAAACCTCGTAAGAAGCCCCAGCCGGAGGGCGAAGCTGCAGCGCCGGAGAATGCGGAAAATCCGCCCCCTCCTCCTGAGGCTGCTGAATAGGTTGTCACTTTCACAGGAAAACGCCCCGCTGACGTGCTGCAGTGGGGCGTTTTCTTGCGCTGGGGAAGTATGCTGAAAGCCGCAGCCCATCGAACGGACTGCGGCTTTCTTGTTCAAAATCTGTAATGAACGGATGATTACTTGCGGCGGCGGCGAGCAGCCAGACTAGCGAGAGCCAGCAGGCTCAGCGTGGCAGTGGCGGGCTCGGGGATAACCTGCATAGCCTCGGCATTGAAAGCCACGTTGGTGTTCACGATGTCATCACCCTTCCATTCGGTCTCAAACTGCAGAGCTTCAACATAGCCGCTGTTGACATAAATGCTTGTCAGAGACGTATTGCCGGAAGACTTAAGAGCGGAATCGTTGATGAGCTTTGTTGTGTTGGACCACACCTGCACGCCGGAACCATAGGCTTCTACAAAGGTCAGTGTGATGTACTTGTTGCCCTCTATATCAGCGAATACGCCGGAATCAGCAAGCAAGGTCTCGAAGGTAACGGAGCCGCGGCCGCTGGTGGAATCACCCCATGTGCCAGCAAGACCTGTAGAGGTAAGAGCCAGACCGATATCGCCACTCATGTCCATCTTCAGCAGTTTGGTATCCCCCGTTACAGTCTGGGCTGCAGTCAGATTCAGCGTGAAGGAGATGTTGGTCTGAATCTTGCTGGAACCGTCTACGCCATTAAGAACAGTGCCTTCAACATTGGTGTTGTCTGTGAACAGGCCGGTTTCGGCATTATACAGGAAATCACCGGAGGTCACAGACTGGGAGAGATCCCAAACCTGTGTGGTAGCAGCGGAAGCTGCGCCTGCCAGAGCAAGGAGGGTAATGAACGTCTTTTTCATTGTCTTGTATGGTTTTATAGTTGTGGATGTCAACTCGTGCAGGAGCATTCACTCCCTCGCGCGATAGAATGATGAGAAGTCTGCCGCAGGCTGACTCACGCATCCTATCGGATTTTAGAATGGGGGACAAGCATAAAAATGCAAAAAAGAAAAAAATCTCGTCTCTAAACAGAATTTTTTTCGTTGCTCTTGCATTCGCATTCCGAATGCTGTAGGCGTGGAGGGATATGTAAGCCCTACATCATTTAAGGACATGAATGCAATCATCTATCTGTTTGAACAAGGAAGAATTACTTATAAACCAATTTTTTTCAAGGAGTATCCTACTTTTAGCTTGCTTCAGCATTCGGAATGCTATATACTGTCGACAACGGCCTGTGGCAGGTATCTCATCGTCCCGTCGCGCGTGGGAATGGGTACCCCTGTGCAGGATGCTAAGTATATAACAGACTATAAAATAATGAAAAAGACACTTATTGCATTGATGGCTCTGGCAAGTGTGGCTGCTGCCGACACTTACACCTCCTCTACTCCCGGGAAGAGCGGTTCTGGCGCTCAGGGTGGCTACTGGGGTTTCACTCTGGCTCCGGCTAATGCTACCTTTCTGACCACGGATATTCCCGCAGATGTTACGGCACTGAACCTGGATAGCCTTACTATCCTGACCCGTACCGGTAGTGTCAGCACCAACGATATGAAGGTGGCTGTGTACGCCTACGAGGGTGATAGCATGGTTGGTACCTACCTTGGTTCTTCTTCCTCCACCGGTACAGAGATTACCGCTGATACCACGCTTACGCTGACTTTCAGCGGTGTGACTATCGACCCGACTGCTCGTTACCAGTTCCTGTTTGTTCAGGCTGAGGCTACTGACTTGACGCTGAGCACCTTCGATGGCTACAAGTCTGTTGCTACATCTTGGGGTATTGCTGTGACTAACAGCTTCTCTGGTAATATCCCCCAGGGTTGGGGTACTTACAAGGGCAACGGTATCAACTCCTGGGAGGGGCAGTACGTGCCTGTTACCACGCTGACCATGAGCACCGTTGGCTCCACCGAGTCTCCCGTTGTTCCTGAGCCTGCCACCGCTACGCTGAGCCTCCTGGCTCTCGCTGGCCTGGCTGCTCGCCGTCGCCGCCGCTAAGGCAAGCGATGAGTCCCGGACTCCGCAAATTGAATACACAAGGCCTGCTGCTCCGTGGAACAGCAGGCTTTTGCTGTGTCCTCGGGGCAGGAATGGGACAATATTCACACTCATCCCAAAGAATGTAGCGCCAAATGGGAGTTTGCCGGGCAGCGGGCTCGCGTCAGCGAGCGGAACATTGAGCCCGTGAAACGGGCGACATAACAATAGCGAGTGGTGCAGCGGCGTCAGCCGCGAAACCACTCGTTTTAGTGTAAAAAGTCATTAGAACCCGTGGAACGGGTGAC
>JAFYWX010000032.1 GCA_017546445.1 Akkermansia sp.
TGCCGCGGCTGGCGGTCCAGCTGCTGCTCCAGTTCGCGCTGCAGGCGGGCAGAATCCACACCGGCGCGGGTCAGCACAGCGCTCAACACGCCGCCTTCCTGCTGCACCAGCGCCAGCAGCAGCTCTGCCGGGTAAATCTGCGCGCGCCCGGCAGACTGCGCTGCCTTCTGCGAGGCCTGCAGGCCTTCCATGAATTTTGTAGTAAGATTATTATTCATCATGCAGGTTTGATGCTAGTTGGTAGAACAAACGTTCAAAAATATTATGCGAAGTTGTGAAATTTGTTTCCGGAAGCGGGGGAAGGGGAGGAAAATCAATCGCTCCACAGCTGGATGAGCTCCTGGGGCAGGGTGGTCAGGAAGCGTGAGGGAGGTGAGAACTGCGCATCATAGCTGCGGCCATTGTAGCGGGGGAAGGAGAGGTAGAGCTGGTCCTGCGCACGGGTGACGGCCACGTAGAACAGGCGTGTTTCCTCCTCGATATCTGCAGTGGAGCCGCTTTCAATGACTCGCTTGTGGGGGAACTGGCCCTCGCCCAGGAAGATGATGAAGACAATCTTCCACTCCAGCCCCTTGGCCTGGTGAATGGTGGAGAGGGTAACGGTATCGTCATCCGGCGTGGTGGGAGAATCCACCTCGCTGAGCAGGGCCACGCTGGCCAGGAATTCCTCCAGATTCTCCTCCGTGCCCAGGTTGCGGGTAATCTGGGCCAGGTCTTCGGAGCGTTCGTCGAAATTATCGTAGGTGTGGGTGAAGTAGGGATTCAGGTAGGTGATGACCTGGCGCACCAGCTCGGCGGGCAGCAGGCTGTGCCCGTCCGGGTGCAGGGAATCCATGAGCGCCAGGAAGCCGTTCCAATGCGGGCGCACCGCCGGGGCCACCTTCACGGCAGGTTCGGCAAACACTTTGCTGTGCGGCTCGGAGAGGATGACTGTATCGGGGTGGGCGGCAGCCCATTTCTCGTATGCGGCCAGCCACTGGGCCCAGATGCGGCCAGCCGTGGCATCGCCCACGCGGGGGAAGGTGCCGGCAATGCGGCGGAAAGCGATTTCATCTCTCGGGTTGCAGAGCAGGCGCAGGAAGGCAATCACATCCTTCACGTGAGCCTGCTCGAAGAAGCGCAGACCGCTGGTGATGCGGAAGGGGATGTGCGCGCGGGTCAGCTCCATCTGCACGTCCATGCTGTGGAAGTGGGCGCGGTACAGCACGGCAATGTCCTTGCCGGGAATCCCATCACCCATCAGCGCATCAATCCGGCGGGCAACCCAGGCGGCCTCTGTTCGGTTATCCGGGGCGGGAATGACTACGGGCTTGAAATGGCTGCCGCTGCGGGCGGCCTGCAAATCCTTGGGAATCTGGTTCTCATTCTGTGCAATGGCTGCGTTGGACAGCTCCAGAATGGGGGGGAGGCTGCGGTAATTCGTGGTAATCCGGTAAACCTCTGCCTGCGGATAAGTCTCGCGGAAGCGCAGAATGTGCTCCACATCGGCCCCGCGCCAGGAGTAGATGCTCTGCGCATCATCGCCCACGGCCATGAGGCAGCTGCCGGGGCCGCCGGCCAGAAGCTGCACAATGCGGTCCTGCGGGGTGTTGGTGTCCTGGTACTCATCCACCAGCACATGGCAGAAGCGGCTCTGCAGGTCACCGCGTATGTCGGCATGTTCCTCTAGCAGGCGCAGCAGGTTGGTGAGCAGGTCATCAAAATCCATCACGTTGAGCGCCTTCTTGCGGGCGGTGTACTCGTTGTAGATTTTCTCGATGATATCCTCGTGCTGTTCCAGGTAGGCATACTCATTGCTGAGCACGCGGTGCCAGTCGGTGGCGGTGTTCACGGCCAGGCTGTGCAGGGAGAGCAGCAGCTCCGGCTTCGGAAAACGGTCTGCCTTGGTCATCTTGCCGGCAAACTGCTTCACCAGGCTCTTCATGAGGGCCTTCTGGTCATCGGAATCAAAGATGGTGAACCCGGGCATGTAGCCCAGCCGCTCCGCATGGCGGCGCAGCAGGCGGTTGGCAATGGAATGGAAAGTGCCGCTCCAGAGCTGGCCGGCATCTGCCCCGGTGAGCTGGGTGACGCGCTCCAGCATTTCGCGGGCGGCTTTGTTCGTGAAGGTGAGCAGCAGAATGCGCCAGGGGGCCACCCCGTGCTCCAGCAGCCAGGCTACGCGGTAGGTGAGGGTGCGGGTTTTGCCACTGCCGGCACCGGCAATGACCAGGGATTGGGCGGCAGTGGTGGTGACGGCGGCGTACTGTTCGGCGTTGAGCTCAGCGGCGTAATCGTGCATAGGGCGAAAACAGAAATCCGCCCCACCGGACCGGAGGGGCGGATGAATGAGATGGTTTTATCAGGACTCGAAATCGAGGTAGATTTCCGCGCGGCGGTTCTCACCGCGGATGTAGTCAATCTGCTCGGTGGTGTCCTCGGTGGTGTAGAAGCGGCGGGGCTGAGTCTTGCCCATACCCTCGGTGGAAATCTGCTTCTCATCCACGCCGAAGGAAACCAGGGCGGTCTTCACCGCCTCTGCACGGCGGATGGAGAGCTGCAGGTTGTACTTCTCGGAGCCCACGTCATCGGTGTGGCCGCTGATCTGCAGCACGCCCTTGCTGGCCTTCAGCAGCTCAGCCACAATCTGCAGCTGGCGCATGGAGCGGGGGGTGAGCTCGAACTCGTTGAATGCGAAGAAAAGAGCCAGGGAGTCGCCGCCCTTGGGATTCTTCACGATGGGGAAGTAGTGGCCGCCTTCCTCGGTGGCGATGCTTTCGTAGCTGCTCAGCAGGGCATCCAGAGCCACGGCCTTGATGCGCCAGTCCTGCTCATTGATGCGGGTGAGCTCAATGCCGACATTGGCCGGACGCGTGGAAATGGGGGAGAGCACATACACCAGGTAGCCGGCGTTGTTGGCCGTGGTGAAGGTGTTGCGGATGGGAGCCTGCTCACGGAGCTTGAACTCGCCTTCCTCGAAAATCATGCAGAGACCAGCCACGGTGGCGTCAGATACCTCAGAGCCTGTGACCATGCTGCGAGCCACGACCATATCGCCGCGGCGCACGGCTTCCACAAAGCCTTCTGCCACCGTGATGGAGTCTGCACCGGGGGCAAGCTTGGTTTTGTCGGAAGAGGAGAACTTGGCGGATTCAATGAAGGTCTTGCCGTCCTTCTGGGAAACCACGTCGATGAGCAGGTCATCGCCACCGTTCTCAGAAACAAGGCGGTAGCGGGTTACGCGGTCGCCATTCGGGCGGCGGCTGTTGCCCACTTCCTCCACGGCCTTGACCTTGTTCTTGCTGCCCCAGGCGGCCAGCTGCTCGGCTGCTTCCTGGGTGATATCGCCCTTCTCCAGCAGGTTCTTGAGGGCTGCTGCCGGGTCCTGTGCTTCCAGCACGGCGGCGGCGGTCAGGGCGCTCTTGTGCTCAGCATTGCGCGGATTTTCACGCAGCTTCAGTTCCTCTGCCGGTGCAGGTGCCGGCTCCGGAGTGGGTTCCGGGGTGGGCTCTGGTGCCGGTTCCTCAGCCGGTGCGGGAGCCGGCTCAGGTTCGTTTGCAGGCTCCGGGGCAGGGGTGGGGGCAGGAACGGGCTCCGGGGTAGGCTCCGGGGCCGGGGTGGGTTCCGGGGCCGGCTCCGGGGTGGTGACGGTCTCCGTCCGGGTAATGACCTTGTCGGCATCGTTGTTAGCTCTGTGCTTCAGTAGCATGAATACACCGGCACACACGCCGATGGTGGCCAGGAAGGCGCAGAGGAAAAGGAGAATGTTGCGTTTCATAACAAAATGATTCTTAAAGGAATTGTGTGGGGTTTACGGGGATGGCTCCATCGGGCATAGGGGCAGCAGGAGCCGCGGGTTGCTGCATGGCAGCTTCCCGCACGCGCAGGCGGCGTACGATTTCATATGGATCCGGCACAGCGGGTGCCGGGTAACTGGTGAGAAGTTTCTGGGGATTCAGGCGGTTCATGGTGCCGCCCGGATGATAGGCCGGCTGACCGGCCTCTGTGCAGAAAGAGGAAATGGCCTCGAAGTGCAGGTGCGCCTTGTAATTACCGTGGGCTGTGCCGACGGTGCCGATAGGCTCGCCACGGCTGATGAACTGGCCCTGGCGCACGATGCTCTTATCCAGGTGGGCGTAAAGGGTCTGGATGATGCGCGAATCGTTCGGCAGGCGGTGCGCCAGCACCACCACATTGCCCCAGCCGGGGGAGGGTTCGCCGCAGTATACCACCAGCCCGCGGGCGGCGGCATGCACGGTCAGGCCCAGGTCAGTGTCTTCACCGCCGATTCCGTTGATATCGCTGCCGGTGTGGTGGCCGCCGCGCTTGGAATTCAGCGTGTTGAAGGGCTGCGCATCGTACGTGAAGCCCCCCGTGGCGGTGCCGCAGGGAGACTGAAAACCATCCGCCAGCGGAATGAGTGCCAGCTGGTGCGGGGTGAGCAGCACTAAGCCGGGGAGCAGTTCCTCCGGCAGGGTGGAGGCTGGTACATCCTGGCCGTAAAGCCCTGCAAGAGCAGGCGATACGGGGGCGTCTTCGCCATCGCTGTTCAGGTAGGCAATAATCCCCGCTGCTATGACTCCTACGCCGAGGAGCCCTAGCGTAAACCAACGCAGGGGGGTGAAAAAGCGCTTGCCTGACATACTGACGATATTATACGGCCAAAGCCCCTCTATGACAAGCCAAAATAAGTGAATAGTGCATAAGGAAGAGTGAATAATGACACGCGTGCGGAAAAAGAAAAGCGCTGCCCGGGGTGAGCAGCGCCTTTCGAAAAACAAGGATTTGTTGCTTTACAGAGCCTTGGCGTGGGCGATGATGTTTTCCACGTTCATGCCCAGGTCGTGCAGCACCACATCGCCGGGGGCAGAGAAACCGTAGGAATCGATGCCGATGATGCAGCCCTGCGGGCCCACGTAGCGGTACCAGAGGTCGGTCTTGCCGGCCTCGATAGCCAGGCGGCGGGTGCAGGCGGCGGGCAGGATGCTCTCCTGGTAAGCGGCGTCCTGCTTGTTGAAGCGGAACATGGAGGGCATGGAAACTACGCGTACGTCCGGGCCCAGTTCCTTGGCGGCCTGCAGAGCCAGAATCAGCTCAGAGCCGGAGGAGATGATGATGGTGCCGGGTTTCTCGGTCTGCTCCTTCAGGGCGATGTAAGCACCCTTCATGGTGCCCATGCGGCGGTCTTCGGCAGAGATATCCACCACGCTGGTGAGGGTGGGGATGTTCTGGCGGGTGAAGATGAGGGCGGTGGGGCCGTCCTTGCGCTCCATGGCGCACATCCAGGCGCCGGCGGCCTCTTCTTCGTCTGCCGGGCGCACGACGTCCAGGTTCGGGATGACGCGGAGGCCTGTCACGGTTTCCACCGGCTGGTGGGTCGGGCCGTCTTCGCCCACGGCTACGGAGTCGTGAGTGAGCACGTAGGTGACGGGAAGGTGGGACAGAGCAGCCACGCGGATGCTGGCGCGCATGTAGTCCACGAAAACGCAGAAGGTGCCGGCGGATACGCGGAAGATGCCGTCGTAGGCGATACCGTTGCAGATAGCGGCCATGGCGTGCTCGCGGATGCCGAACCAGAAGTTGCGGCCGGTGTAATCCGTGGCGGAGAAGTCACCTGCGCCCTTCAGATAGTTCTTGTTGGAGGAGAACAGGTCAGCGCTGGTGGAAAGAAGGCCGGTGCAGGCGGCGCCGATGGCGTTCTGGGCTACTGCGCCGGAGGAGCGGGTGGCTTCCTTGGCGCCGGGGGCCCAGGTGGGAATCAGAGCGTTGCTGGCATCGGCGCACAGACCGTTGGCGGCCAGGTCAACACAGGCGGCCAGCTCGGCTGCCTTTTCGGGGTTGGCGGCGCTCCAGGCGGCGAAGGTGTTCTCCCATTCGGCATAGGCGGCTTCGCGCTGGGTCTTGAGCTCGGCCATGTAGGCGCGAACATCATCGGAAACGTAGTACTGCTGGTCGGTGGGCAGGCCCCAGTTGGCGTGGGCTTCGGCCCAGAGCTTGGCGCCGCCTTCGCCGTGGCCCTTGGTGGTGCCTTCGAAACCGGGCACACCCTTGGCGATGGTGGTCTTGGCGATGATGAGCTTCGGATGGCCGTTCTTCTCCAGACGGCATACGCGGAGGGTCTTCTCAACCTCTTCCATGTTGTGGCCGTCGATGGTGAAGGCATCCCAGCCCTGTGCGGTGAAGCAGGCGGCGATGTCGTCAACCTGGGTCACTTCGACGGGGGCGTCGAGGGTGATGCCGTTGGCATCGTAAATCAGGATGAGGTTGTCGAGCTTCAGCGTGCCGGCGATGGCGGCAGCTTCGCGGGAAATGCCTTCCTGAATGCAGCCGTCGCCAGCCAGACAGTAGACATTGCTGTTGAAAATCTCGTGCTCAGGGGTGTTGAAGCGGGCGGCAGCGTGCTTGCCGGAGATGGCGAAGCCCACAGCATTGGCGATACCCTGACCCAGCGGTCCGGTGGTGCATTCCACGCCGGGGCAGCAGCCGTATTCCGGGTGACCGGGCGTGTTGGAACCCTTGGCGCGGAAAGCCTTCACATCGTCCATGCTTACCTCAAAGCCGCTCAGGTGCAGCCAGCTGTAGAGGAACATGGAACCATGACCGCCGGAAAGAATGAAGCGGTCGCGGTTGAGCCACTCCGGTTCGGAGGGGTTTACATTAAGCAGTTCGCCATAAAGAATGGCACCGATTTCGGCACAGCCCAGGGGCAGACCCATATGACCGGATGCTTTGTCGTAGATGGCATCGATGGCAAGACCTCGGGCCTGGTTGGCGGCCTTCTGAAGGATTTCCGTATTCATGCGGAAACAAGTATAACATATGCCGTTTCATTGTAAAGTCAAAAGCGGCATTCATTCTGCAAAATAAAGCGGTATTTTGCGGGCTTTTTCGCCGCATTAGCTGGTTCGTTGTCCCTGGCCCCTTGTCTGGTGTGATGTATTACGTGCATTCTTCCTTGACAAAATGTTATTCCACACAATAATTACTATCGTTCAAAAAACATAAGACGTTTATCTTGCGCAAAATACAATGTAATACAAAGCTTGGGGATGAAAGTAAATCGCACGCTCGCATTATTGTTGGCTTGTCTGGTTTCATCAGTGGAAAAGGCAGATGCTTCCCGGATATCGGTTGACGGAGAGTTTGTACAGCTGGTAGATGATAAATCTGCAGGAGGGGTATATGCGCATCGTATTGAGTGTGTCGATACCGGTACTCTGGGAGGTACGTTGAATGTGTATTACAATGGTCTGGATGCCACGGCTGCTAGTTACATAGATATTCTTCAGGTGGATGGCGGAGGTGATTTAGTGCTGGAGGGTACATCGGTCAATACCTTGCAGTTGTTCAGATTGGCGGACGGGGCGGTAGATGCGTATGGTGGAAACCTGACTATATGCAACTACAGTGCAGCGTGGGATGGAGACGGGCGGTACGATAATGTGGTGATACTGGAGTCCGGCGCGATGGATATGAAGGGGAGTGTTACCCTGGATGTGGCCGGATACTGTTTTTCAGATTGTTTCTTCGTATCGGCCTTCGGGGTGAATGCCGATGTATCCATTGGCGGCCTGGATGCGCCGGAATATATTGCCCCGGCTGCCTATTTGTACAGCGGAAGCCTCAAGTCTGATACTACCTGCATGGTGCATTCCGAGGGAGTGGCGTCCTACATCACCCCGGAGCGCCATGCTCTGACCATTGATACAGAGGGGAATCATTCATTCTACGGGGATATACTCGGGCCGCTGACGGTGGTCAAGAAGGGGACGGGTACGCAGAGTTTTACCGGTGCAGTGGATTCCGGCTGTATTTTTCTTGTACTGGGAGGTGTGCTGAATCTGGCTGCTGATGCGGAATTGGCAGAAATGGAGGTGAATGACGCCACCCTGAACTATACGGGCAATCTTTCAGTGCAGGAATTGATGGTGGTAGATGGTGTATTGAATGTGAGTGGTAGTCTGAGTACGGAGACTGCCACTTTCAGCGGTACCAGTTCGCTTTCTGTCCAGGCTGATGCTGTGACCTGGGAGCTGCAGATGAACGATATTCACCGCCAATCAGCCTTATTGACCCTGTCCGATATGTCAGATGTCACCCTGCAGAGTCTGAATGTTATCTACAACCGGGAGGAGCTGCTGCGCGGCTGGTATTGCCTGGTGGGGAACAGCTCGGGTTTGCAGGTGGGCCATATTCTGGCTCAGGGGGATGAGATGCTTACTGAATTCCGCGAGGGGGATATGTGGGTCTATGTAGCGGATGGCTGGCGTACCTTGCCCCGCACAGCGGCGGCAAGTCTGGTGTGGCTCCCGGATAGCGGGAACTGGGCTGCAGGCGCGGGCCATGTGGAGCAGAGCTGGGCAGGCCCTGATACCAATAGTAATTTCCTGGCTGGTGATGATGTGTACTTCACGCAGCCGGCAGAGCTTAACCTTGTGGGCGAACTCCTGCCGGGCAGGGTTGTGGTAAGTAATGACGGCGGGGGTGTCTCCATGGCTGGCGAGGGCCGCATTTCCGGCGGTGCGGTTTTGGAAAAGTCGGGAACCGGAGAGCTTTCCATTTCGGTAGCCAATGACTACACCGGAGGCACGACACTGCACAGCGGCACACTTACAACACTGCATTCCTCTGCGCTGGGCGGTGGCGGTGTTACACTGCGGGGCGGCGTGCTGAATCTGGCCGGCTGTGCTGTGGAGAATGATATCCGGGTGCAGGGAGATGTTGCTATTGTGGCGGGGAATCAGTACAAGGGGAAACTGGAGCTGGAGTCCGGCAGGCTGAGTGGTGGAGCTCTCCGCCTGACAGGGAATGCATTGTTGAAAGGTGGAGTCGTGGATATAGAGCTGACCGGCACCGGTGGTATTCAGGTACAGGGTGAGGTGAGGCTGCAGCAGGCTTCAAGCTACACTGGCAACACGGTGGTTTCATCCGGGTGCCTCGCTATTGGTCACTCTCTCGCTCTGGGGGATGGCTCCGTGGTCATGCTGGGTGGTCAGCTGGATCTGGGGTGCCAGGCGGCGGCTAATTTCATTCAGGTTCGTGGTGATGCGGTTGTGTCTCATGCCGGAAATTACACAGGATGCATCGATTTGCAGAGCGGCTCCCTGCGGTTGGATTCCGTGGGTCAGGCGGAAATCTGCTGCAGTGGTAACGCTGCACTGAGGGCAGAGGATGTATTGTATCTCACCCGGCCGATTGTCAATTCCGGGAATCTGAGCCTGGAGGGTGTCTTTGACCTGACGGCTCTGGCTGTGAGCCGGGATGCTGAGTTGGTGGATGCCTATGGTCATGCCGGTGGAAACAGCGGTTTCCAGCGCGATGCCGGAACTTTCATAGAGTTGACCAGTGGTAGCGGCAGTATTGCAGGCTCAGCCACTTTTCTGTTCCGAGGAAACGAGGTGGAGCTGGATGCCTATGGCCGCTGTGAAATCGGGGCCGGGATGCATTATGGTCAGTACCACATAGGCACTGGCCACAGTGTTTCGGCCAGTGCTATCCGGTCGGTTGCCGGTGCAGCCTTGCAGAGTATCACGATGAGCGGTGGCCAGCTTCTGGTGGATGAAAGCGCCTGGGTGATGGCGGCAGGTGGTGAGATGATGTTGATCCGCGGGGAATTAACCGGGAGTTGCAGTGGTTGCAGCCTTGTGGCTACAGGGGGTGTGCTGAATGTATCGTTCAGCGGTGATAATCAGGTGAGCTGTACTGCAGATGTCCGGCTTGGCGGTGTTATCAGTAACACGGGAAATCTGACGCTGCTGGGAGAGGTTGATGCCTCCTCTCTGCCGTTGCAGGAGACGGCGGCCACCCGCACAGGTGGTTCCAGCCCGGCCAGCGGCTATGCCCGGACTGCTGCCTACAGCCTGCAGGTGGCGCATGGCGGCGGCGTTTCTGGCGGAGCGGTGGTGCTGCATGGTGAGCATCGCCTGGTTCTGGGTTCGGACGGCTACGCTCTTTCCGGTGGCGTGGTGGATTATCGTGAATATCTGCTCACCGGGACGGATACAGCCCGGTATAGCGATATTTACCAGCCCGAACTGCAACGCCTTGAGATGCAGGGAGGCACACTTGTGGTGGATGCAGATACAGATGCAGTGTGTGCATCGGCGGGCATGGTGATTCTGGAGAAGGGCTCCCTGGGTGGCCTCATCAGCGGCAGTGCCTGCATCCGCGTGACCGGCATGGGTGCATTGACTGGTGCTAACACGCACAGCGGCGGGACTGTGCTGGAGGGTGGTTCTCTTACCATCACCTCTGCTGCTGCGCTGGGGTGCGGTGGTATCTGCTCCAGCGGAAACAGCAGTCTTCGAGTGGAGGGATTCACGCTGGAACTGGTGAATCCCATCGAGAACAGCGGGCACCTCAGCTTGAGCGGGTGTGTGGATGCAACGGCCCTGGCGCAATACCACGCGGTCTCTATGGTGGATGCTTATGGCAATGTGGGCGGCACGAGCGGGTTCATGCAGGAGGCCGGGTGCGAGGTGAATCTGCTGACGGGTGGTACCCTTGATGCAGCTGATGCCACTATTTTACTGCATGGCCAGCGTATTATGCCGGATTCCAGTGGCCACGCCATTCTACCCGGTGCGTTGCATACAGATACCTACACGATTACAGGTGAGCACTCCGTCAGTGTATCGGCCATTGCAGCAGCAGCGGGGAAAGGAATGCCGGAAATCAGGATGGATTCCGGCACTCTGGTAGTGGATAAGAGTGTGGACACTCTGCAGGTGAGCGGTGGCCTGGTGCAGATTCAGAGCGCCTGGGTGGGTGGCAGTATCGGCGGAGATGCCCGGCTGGAGATTCTGGGCGATGCGGTGCTGCGCTCTGCCAACAGTTACAGCGGTGGAACCACGGTTGCTTCCGGTAGTCTGCTGGTGCAGCATGTTCAGGCTCTCGGTTCCGGCAGGGTTTACCTGGGCAGTAAGGGCCGCATGGCGGCACCCGTGCTTGATTTGAATAATCTGGCTGTGGCGAACCATCTGGAGCTGGCGGGGTGCAGCGAGCTGCGTGGTCTGGAGAAATTTTCCGGTTCCATTACCATGCAGGAAGGTGCGGAGGTAACGATTCAGAAGGGCGAGGTGTTGAACCTGAGCGCCGGGCAGACTCTTACACTGGCGCCTGGTGGTAATACGATACATGGGCATGTCAATCTGGATGGCGGTACCATTGTTATTACCGGTGAGGCTCTCACTCTGAATGGTGTGGCGAATTTCAGCAAGCCCACCACGCTGGATTTGAGTAACTGGGATGCATCCTCGGGTGCGGTGGTTGTTCTGGATTTCCCGTCGGCGTATGATGAGGAGCTTGTTGACATTGTTCTGCCGGAAGGTCTTGCGGATGGAGATGTGAGCTTCGACCCGCAGACCGGGATTCTGTATGTGGACACCCATACGGAAGAGGGGCCTGACAATAAGGTTTCGCTGGCTCCTATGCTGACCCGAAACCAGCGTGCCGCTTATGAGGCGCTGCGCCGTATCAATCCGGCCGAAACCTCCGGCGAGCTGGCCGGGCTGGCGGAGACGGTGGCTGCATCAACTGATGTGGATGCTATGCGTGCGCTGATGAACCGTGTGAATGGTGCAGGGTACACCTCGCTGGTCAACAGTGTGGTGGACGATGCTTTGTCCTGCCTGGAGCAGCTGCGTGCTGCTGCTGGAACGGCCCAGCGCCTTTCTGGTGAGCATACCACGGCGGTGGCCGTTCATGCCTATAACCACATGGGCGCGATGTCGGGTTCTACCGGTTACGACTACAGCTCGTGGGGCGGGCGGCTGATGGTGGAGCAGCAGGTGGAGCCGTCTTTGTGTCTGGGGCTTGCGCTGGGAAATGGTACGGCGCGCATTTCGCCCGATGGTGATGCCGCGCATTCCGATACGGTTACGCATCTGGATGCCTATGCGCTGTATGCAGATGCGGGCTGGCGCGTCCTGTTCTCTGCCGGCGTGGGGTTGCACGAATTTTCTGTGGCTCGCCGCCTGCAGGATGGCTCATCAGCAGAGGTGGCGCCAGTGTCTGGCTGCTCGGTCAATTTCGGGGTGGAGGTGTCCCGTTCCATTCGCCTGGGCCAGCGCTCTGTGCTGCACCCATATCTGGCGCTTCAGGCTACAACGGCTACGGTGGATTCTTTCCATGAATCCGGCAGCACTGCCGCTTTGTGTGCCGGGGGACAGCAGGTTTCTCTGACGGAAATGGCCCTGGGCCTGCGCTATGAAAAGGAATGCGGCAGAGGGCTGCTGCTGGGAGTGCATGGCGCCCTGACTGCTACGGTGGGTGATACGGAAGCGAAGCTGAATCTTCATTTTGCGGATGCGCCGGAGCAGCCTTTCCGTGTGTATGGGGCTGAAAGACAGACTTTCGGTGGCCGACTCGGCATTTCTCTGTCCATGCCGCTGGGGAAGGATTGCATGCTGCATGCCTCGGCTACGGGGCGCCTGCAGAACCACGCGCAGATGATTGATTCCCAGCTGGGTGTTGTGTTCTGCTTCTGATGGTAATCTGAAAAAATGCCCGCGCGGCCGTACAGGGAACCGCGCGGGCAATTTTACTTACTACCTTATGAAACTCAGCCCTCCTTCCGCTGGTGCACCGGCAGCTCTCTCCTTCTGCAGGGCCGGGGTGTTGGCTGTTGAAGTCTTGATGCCCGTACGGGCGGATTTGTTCAAGGAAATTCCGGTATGTATTGATTTTCTGCCATGCTGTGGCATTGACAATATATTTTAAGGGGAGTACAATCCCGCCGGAACTTTTTTTCACCATGTACAATCCCGAATTCAAGAACCGTCTGGTGAGCGACCTGGAAGGCCTCAAGGCCGCCGGTCTGTTCAAGCAGGAACGCTATATCGACACTCAGCAGTACTCCGAAGTGGGTCTCAAGGATGGCAGCCAGGTTATCAACATGTGCGCCAATAACTACCTGGGCCTGGCCAACAGCCCGGTGCTCATGAAGGCTGCCAAGGATGCCATTGACCGCTGGGGTTATGGTATGGCTTCCGTGCGCTTCATCTGCGGTACGCAGACTCTGCACCAGCAGCTCGAGGAGCGCCTCAGCGCCTTCCTCGGCACGGAGGATACCATCCTCTTCGGTTCCTGCTTCGATGCTAACGGCGGTCTGTTCGAAGGCCTGCTGGGCAAGGAAGATGCCATCATCTCCGACTCCCTGAACCATGCTTCCATCATCGACGGTGTGCGCCTCTGCAAGGCCGCCCGTTACCGCTATGCCAACAACGATATGGCTGACCTGGAAGCCAAGCTGCAGGAGGCCAAGGCCGCCGGCGCCCGCACCATCCTCATCTCCACGGACGGTGTGTTCTCCATGGACGGTATCGTGGCCAGCCTGGACAAGATTCACGAGCTTGCTGAGAAGTACGGTGCACTGGTGCACTTCGACGAATCCCACGCCACGGGCGTGCTGGGTAAGCGCGGTCGCGGTACGCACGAGCACTGCGGTCTCTTCGGTAAGGTAGACATCACCTCCGGTACCTTCGGTAAGGCTCTGGGTGGTGCTTCCGGTGGTTATATCTCCGCTAAGAAGGAGATTGTGGACATGCTGCGCCAGAAGGCCCGCCCCTACCTCTTCTCCAACAGCGTGATGCCCGCCATCGCCGCCACCACCATCAAGGTGCTCGATATCCTCGAGGAATCCACCGAGCTTGTGGAGCGCGTGCAGAGCAACGCTGCCTACTTCCGCAAGGGTATGGAGGAATGCGGTTTCACCCTCGCAGGTGCTGGCCACGCCATTGTGCCGGTGATGATTGGTGATGCTGCTCTTTCCCAGCGCATGAGCAACCGCCTGCTGGAGCTCGGCGTGTACGCCATGGGCTTCTTCTACCCCGTGGTGCCCAAGGAACAGGCCCGTATCCGCACCCAGATTTCCGCTGCTCACACCACCGAGCAGCTCGACCGCGCCATTGCCGCCTTCGCTCAGGCTGGCCAGGAGCTCGGCCTCATCAAGTAAATCTGAATCTGCTTCCTTCTGCAAATCCTCTGTCTCTGGTCATTCCGGGACAGAGGATTTTTGCCACATGTGTCCTAAAGATTACTGCGCCAAATGGGAGTTTGTCGAGCAACTGTTTTTGTCGGAGCAAGGGACTTTAGTCCCTCATCGCTTGAGTTTTTCGGGACTGAAGTCCCGTGCTCCGATTGATTTCTAACCTCGCCAAATCGCCATCTTTAGCGGATAAATAGGGGGCAGGCTGCAAAACTGTGTTGATAATGCAGTCAATTGTGAAATCTTTGGGACACACATGCGGATTTTTGCGTAATGAAGTATTTTGCGTTGGCATAGCGGTGGGCATTGTGGTAAACTGGCCGGGCAACCAGCTGCATTATGAGTGAAATTCGTATAGAAGGAGTAGATAACGTGCCGGCACAGCCCATGCTGGTGGTGCCGAATCGTGTGGATCTGACCACCATGCTGGAGCTGGAGAAGGCACTTGGCGGCAGGAACCGCGTGGCCTGGATGGTGGAGGTTTCTGTCGGGCCAGGTGAGGCTATCATGAGCCACATACAGCAGACCCAGCCCACGGGGTTTTCCTGCTCCATTAACCAGCAGGGGCGTGATTACGTGCTTTCCAAGGTGCGCCAGTATCTGGAGTCCGGCCGCCATGTGGTGTTGCTGCCCGGGCGCCCCCTGCAGTCTCCTGCCAGCCTGGCAGATGTACCGGGGTATCTGCTTTCCCTGTTTGACAGCACCCCGCTGCATGCCATGCCGGTGTATGTGGGCATGTATAACCACTATTTCGACGCTGCCATCACCACTTGCGAACCGTATGATTGCCTGCATATTTCCCTTTGTCCGCCCGTGCGCGCCGGGCACCAGCTGGGCGCCCGTGTGCAGGCTGCCTGGATGAGCGCCCAGGTGGCGCAGCTGCAGCGGCATCCCCTGCTGGAGCATCCTTGTCTGCCGCAGATGCTGGTGGAGGCCATTCTGCGCCACCCGGAGAGACGCCTGCTGGATGGTGTGGATGATTCTGAGCTCACGTATCGGGACCTGCTTTCCGCTGCCGTGATGACGACCGGCGTCATTGAACGCCACTCTGCTGCCGAGCGCATAGGTATCATTCTGCCGCCCGGTAAGCTGGGGGTGATTGCCAACCTGGCCTGCCTTCTGGCGGGGGTGACTGCGGTTAATATCAATTACACCGCCACGCCGGAGCAGTTTGACCACATGGTGAAGACGGCCGGCCTCACCCGCTTCATCACCGATACCCGTTTCACCAACATGCAGCGCCAGTTCGCCTGGCCCCGCTCCCGCGACCTTATCTACCTGGATGAGGAGCTGGGCGAGCAGGGTACCTGGAAGCTGAAGGCCTGGACGGCGCTGGGTAAGTGGCGGACGCCGCAGCAGCTGATGCAGCATGCGGATGTGGCGAGCCCGGAGCCGGAGGATGTGGCCTCCATTCACTTTACAGGCGGCACAGAGGATAAGCCGCTGGGCGTGCCGGTGACATACCGCATGCTGCTGGCAGCGGTTATCAGCCTGCGCTGCCGTCTGCAGCTGGGTGCCGGGCATGATGTGCTGCTCTCTGTGCTGCCGGCTTATATGCCTGCCGGCCTTGTCTGCGGTATTCTGCTGCCCTTGCTGGGGGGCTTTGATATGGTGACCTACCCCATGGCTGCTGCGGGCAAGCGGCTCTGCACGCTGGTGCAGCAGCATGCTGTGGCTTTTGTGGCCAACACGCCCGCGGGTATTCGTGCCATGCTGAAGGCTGCCAGGGATGGCCGCGCTCTTTCTTCTCTGCAGTATTGCCTGAGTGTGGGGGCCAAGCTTTCGGCAGAGCTTGCCGAGGCGGCTCACCAGCACTATGGCATTCAGCTGCTGGAGAGTTATGGCACGGCAGAGGCGCTGCCCTTTGTGGCGGCTTCCATGCCTGCGCCTGCGGCGCCGGAGACCACGCGCCTCATGCTGCCCACTGCCCGCAAGGGAAGTGTGGGTGCGCCGCTGCCGGGTGTGGCGGTGCGTATCACCGGCCTGTATACTCCCGAGCCTTCGGCCACGCCCTCCCGCCCGGGGTTGATTTGGCTCAAGGGGCCTGCGGTTACCCGCCAGTATCTGGGAATCAGCAATGAGGATTCCCCGCGCATGCATGGTGACTGGTTCTGCACGGGCGATGTGGGCTACATGTCGCCGGATGGCCTGCTCACCGTGATGGGACGCCGGGTGCGTTTCACCCAGATGGGTGATGAGATGATTCCCCACGTGCAGCTGGAGGAAATTCTGTACAAGATATACAATGTGCCGCAGGAGGATAATGAGCGCAAGCTTGCCATTGTCAGTGTGCCGAGCCGCACGGGTGGCGAGGAGCTGGTTGTGCTTTCCACCCTGCACAAGGAAGTGATTCCTTCTGATTACCTGACCCTGCGTTACGGGGTTACCAACCTGCACCTGCCGGCCAGCTGGGCTCCCAGGCATATTCTGCCGGTGAAATATATTCCCACGCTTCCCAACGGCAAGCTGGATTACCAGACCTGCTATATCGGTGCCTGCCGCATGCTGAAAATCAAGCTGGACTAGAACCCGGCGATAACAAAAAAAGGAGTGCGTTACTGCACTCCCTTTTTTTGCATACAAGAGGGTAAGATTGTTCCTTACTCGGCGGTCTGGATATCCTTGAGCGCCTCGTTGATGGTGCCCATGTACTTCACAATCTCGTCGTTGATGTTGTTGCCGTGCATATCGCATGCCATGCGGATGGCATTCAGGATGGCCACGCCGGTGGCAGAGCCGTGGGCAATGATGGAAAGACCATTCACGCCGATAAGGGGGCTGCCGCCCACGGCATCGGCGCTCATGCGCTTGCGCAGGGTTTTGAAGACGCTGCTCATGCCCAGTGCGCCCAGCATGGCCACCACGCTGCTCTTGATGGCGGCCTTCATGGTGTGGGAGAAGAACTTGGCGGTGCTTTCCACGCACTTGAGCAGGATGTTGCCGGTGAAACCATCGGTCACGGCTACGTCCAGCCCGTGTTCAAAGAGGTCATGGCCTTCGGTGTTGCCCACGAATTCGAAGGGAAGCAGGCCCTTCTTGTTCAGCTCGCTGAGCAGGGCGTAGGTCTTGAGGGAGGTTTCACTGCCCTTGCAGTCCTCTGTGCCGTTGCTCATCACGCCCACCTTCGGGTTCGGGCGGTTGTACACGTAGCGGGACATAAGGGCGGCCATCACGGCGTAGCCTACCATGTGGCTGGGCTTGGCATCCGGGTTGGCGCCGGTGTCGCTCACCAGCACATTGCCGTGTGCGGCGGGCAGGGGGGATACAATGCCGGCACGCTCCACGCCCGGCAGCAGGCGCAGTTTGATGGTGCTGGCTGCCACGGCGGCGCCGGTGTTGCCGGCGGAGAGCACGGCATCTGCTGTGCCGTTCTTCACCAGATCCACGGCGATGCTCATGGAAGACTTCTTCTTCTGGCGCACAGCCATGATGCCGCTTTCCTCCATGGTGACCACCTCGGGGGCGTGCACAAACTCAATCTTCGGGTGGTTGGCAATGCCGGCGGCCTCGCAGCAGGCGCGTACTGTGGCCTCATCACCCACCATGTAAATCTTTTCCAGCGCGGGAACCTGAGCTAGTGCCAGTTTCGCGCCATCCACATTGATTTGCGGCGCGTTATCGCCGCCCATTGCATCGAGTGCGAGCTTCATGTATAAGAAAAGGGTTTGTATGAAAAATACTTGACTCTACTCTATCAGATAAGTGGATGATGTCAATACAAAAACGCCCCATACTCGAAAGTATGGGGCATTGCTTAAAAGGTTTGTTGCTTATGAATGAGCGCTTGTGAAATTAGTCAACAAGCTTCACAATCACCTCAGCGCCGCTCTGGGTCTTGTAGGTGCCGCACTGCGGGCAAGCGGTGTGACCGGGGACGGCTGCGCCACACTTCGGGCACTTGCCGAGCTTGGGAGCCTTCCAGGCCTGGGCGGCCAGGCGGGAGCGCTGCTTCATCTTGGACGTTCTGCGTTTCGGAGCTGCCATAGTTCTATTTCTGGTTTAAGATTTTCGAGATGTGATACATTGAGTAGAGCTACAGCGCTTACTTCTTGGGAAACTGATCCAGTGCATCCCAGACGCTTTCACTACTCGGGGCAGCAGAGTCTACACCCGTTTGGGGGTCTTTGTCCAGTCTAAAATCACCAAAAGTGTCATTTATTTCACATTCAAGGTCTGAAATCTCGCATTTTGGGTAGCTGGGAAGGGCCAGAACGACCTCTTCGCGCAAATCTTCGGTGATATCGAACGCGAGTTTGCCCTTCACATCGTACGAGAAAGCGAGGTCGTCGAGCTCCACTGTGTAGGGGAAGAGCGCAAGGCAGCGGTCGCAGCGCAGCTCAAAGGGGGCGGTGATACTGCCGCGCACCATGAGCTCCGTCTCGAAAAGCTGCACCTCCAGCTCATAGCTCAGCGGGCCGGTGCTGCGCAGGGCATCGCAATCAATGCCGAACACGGCGGCATCGAGCTCACCGCTCAGGTAGCGCCCTTCCTCCGGGAATTCCTCCAGGGAAATGATGAGATTCATCTGCATGCCCATACCTTACCTGCTGTGCGCAGGAGTTGCAAGCCTTAATTTACTCAATCACGGGGTCTGTTTCAAATCTGCTGACAAATAATCCTTTTAGCTCATGTTAATGCTATGAGAAATAAAAGATTGCAGTCTTTTTCCAAAATTCGTCAGATATTCAAAGCACACAAAGGGCAATTCTTCGAGAGATTAGCAAGCTCTTGGTAAACGGAATTTCCAGCCCACGGTAGTGGGCTGTAGAGGTTAGGCAGGGGTCAGCTCGCGAAGCGAGCGCAGCCCCTGCTACACCGAAAATTAAACTGGAGCCCATGAAATGGGTGACAGAAGCCTCGGTTCTCAATTGTTGCAACCCCTTCTGTCACCCGCTCTCGCGGGCTCCGCCTTTATTTTACAATTAGCAGGGGGTGCACAATCGCTGGCGGGCTTGCGCCCACCCGGGACGCGATTGCTGCCCCCTGCCTGACATCTCAGCACCCACTCTGTGGGCGCTCAATTCCGTTCGCTTCGCTCACCTGGGCAACGTCTACAAATGCATGCATAATTCTGCAAATAACCCAGCAAATCTGAAACAGACCCCAATCACGCTCCAGAGGCGGCCGTTGCGGGCGCGGATGAGGCGGATATCGAGGTCGAAGGCGTCCCTGAGGTTCTGCTCGGTGAGCACCTCCTCGCGGGAGCCGTGGGCCTGAATCTGGCCCTGGCGCAGAATCATGCCGCGGCTGAACTCGGGCAGAATGTCCTCGATGCGCTGGGTGATGAAGATGATGGTGAGCTCCGGGTGGGAGTTGGCGAGCTCGGCAATGGTGTTGAGCAGGAACTCGCGCCCGGCGATGTCGAGGTACACGCTGGGCTCATCCAGTATCATGAGTTCCGGATTGGTCATGAGCGCGCGCGCGATGAGTACCTTCACCTGCTCACCGGAGCTCATGGTAGCCACGGTGCGGTCCATGAGGTGGTCTGCCCGCAGGCTGTGCATCAGCCCGGCGGCGCGTTCCTCTTCCTCCGGGGTGGGGTCACGGAACAGGCCGATGGTGGCATCCGGCCCGCTGAGCACCATCTCGCGGCCGGTCCAGTCGCGGTCGCCCAGCCATTGGTGCATGAGCGGGCTTACCCAGGCGATGTGTTTGCGCAGCTCCTGCAGGTTGACGGTGCCGAATCGGCGGCCCAGCACTTCCACCTTGGCGCCGAAGAGCGGCCAGGCATAGCCCATGAGCATGCGCACCAGAGTGGTTTTGCCGGCGCCGTTAGCGCCGAGGATGAAGCAGCGCTCGCCCTTCTTCACCTGCCAGCTGATGTTGTGCAGGATTTCGCGGCCGGTGAGGTAGACAGTGGCGTTTTCGACATTGATGACGTTTTCCATGGGATGCTTTGAGGTGGGAAGGTGGATGAAAAAGATTCGGCGGGTTGAAGCAACCCGCCGAATCCTGGATTTGAACTGTGATTAGTTGCGTTCGAACAGGGAGCGAATCTTGCTGCCCACGATTTCGACCGGGTGCTCGGCCAGAGCAGCGCGCTTGGCCAGCAGGTTGGGAGCGCCGGCGGCGGCTTCTGCCAGCCATACGCGGGCGAACTCGCCAGTCTCGATGCGCTTGAGGCTCTCCTTCATCTTCTCCTTCACCTCCGGGCCCAGAATCTGCGGGCCGTTGTAGTATTCACCGAACTCAGCGGTGTTGGAGATTACGCCATTCATGGCCTGGATGCCCTTGTTGTAGATGATGTCCACGATGAGCTTGGCTTCGTGCACGCATTCGAAGTAGGCCATCTCTGCGGGGTAGCCAGCTTCGATAAGGGTCTCGAAACCATACTTCATGAGGTCCACGAGACCACCGCAGAGCACGTTCTGCTCACCGAAGAGGTCCTCGTAGGTTTCCTGCTGCATGGTGCATTCCAGCACGCCGCCGCGGGTCAGACCCTCAGCCTTGGCCATGGCCAGGGCGGTCTGCTGGGCGTTGCCGGAGGGGTTCTGCCATACGGCGATGAGGCCGGGGCAGCCGAAGCCTTCCTCGAACACGCGGCGCACCTCGGTGCCCGGGCCCTTGGGGGCTACCATGATTACGTCCACGTCAGCCGGGGGAACGATGGTCTTGAACACATAAGCGAAACCGTGGGAGCAGCACAGGGTCTTGCCGGCGCACAGGTTCGGCTTAATCTGGGTCTCGTACACCTCGCCGTGGTGCTCGTCGGGCAGCAGAATGTGGATGATGTCGGCCTTGGCGGATGCTTCGGCTACAGTCATTACCTCAAAACCGTCCTGAGCGGCGGCGTCCCAGCTCTTGCCGGGGCGGATACCGATAATTACGTGCACGCCGCTGTCGCGCATGCAAAGTGCCTGGGCGCGGCCCTGGGCACCGTAGCCAATCACTGCCACCGTCTTACCATTGAGAACGCTCACGTCGGCGTCCTTGTCGTGGAGAATGTTCATTGTTGTGTTCTTGGGTTATCAGTTATCAGGCGGTGTCTGCCTGTCTGTGTAGGCGGAATTGTATCAACGCGGTGAGTTATTGCAAGCCAAAATTGTGTATTCACAGCGGGGGGTGCTTATTTTTCTTGCGGTGGGGCAGAAATGTGGTAGAGTAAGTGCAGTATGAAGCTTCACAACTCTGTCCGGCGTGCAGCCGGTTTCACTCTGATTGAATTGCTGGTGGTCATTGCTATTCTGGTGACACTTGCCAGCGTAGCAGGTACTGCCATTTACTCACACATGGGCGTGGGCGATGAGTCCAAGTGCCGTGCGCACCTGGAGCAGCTCCACCAGCTGGGTATCAAATACAGCCAGGATATTGCCCATTCCGGCCTGCTGCCCACCAGTGGCATGGAGGATGACGAAGACACCGAGACCGTGAATGAGAATGATGGCTGGTGGATTTCTGTGGCTCCGGAGCTGGATACGGTGGTGTATCCCCGCAAGATGGGCGGCAAGATGAAGGTTTCCTCCATTTTCCACTGCCCGTCCGACAAGCGCGCCCAGGTAGGCGCTGACAGCACCTTTGCTGCCGATGAGAAGAGCGTTTCCTACGTATCCTGGACCGATGCCACCGATGACCCGGAGAACCCGAACTCCTGCATCCGCATCACGGCCAAGCAGAACCTGGACAAACTGCCCTGGCTTTCCGATGGCAACCCGGTGAAGGGTGTGAGCGTGACGGATGTGGACACCTTCAAGAAGCAGGTTATGCCTGCCGCAGAGCGCCACAACGGCAAGATTATGGTGGTATATGCCAGCGGCGTGGTGAAGGCCATCGAGATTGATGAGGATTCCACCCCGGAGAAGATGTTCAAGCTGTTTGCTCCGGAGCTGGCTGCCAGGGATTCCAAGGGTAAGAAAGGCAAGAATGGCCGCAGAGCCTCTGATGCCGATGACGAAGAATGATTCTATTCCCCCGCTTCCGCTGGAGCCCGAATGCCTGCCGTACCTGCGGCAACCGGTTGTTCTGGGGCTGAGCGGAGGCCGCGATTCTGTGGCCCTGCTGCGCCTTCTGGTGCAGCAGGGTTGCTGCGTACACGCGCTGCATGTGCACCATGGTATACGAGAGGCTGAGGCAGATGCCGATGCGGCGTTCTGTGCGCGGCTGTGTGATGAGCTGGATGTGCCGTTTGAGCTGCAGCGGGTGGATGTGCCCACTCTGGCTGCAGAGCAGGGCGTGTCTCTGGAGACGGCAGGCCGGCATGCGCGCCGCTGGTTGCTGGCGGCGGCTGCGCGCCGCTGCGGTGGCCGCACAGTGGTGCTGGCGCACCATGCCGATGACCAGGCAGAGACGGTGCTGTTCCGCCTGGCACGCGGTGCCGCGGGTATGCGGGGTATGCAGCCGGTCTATGTAGCCGGGGGTACCACCTGGCTGCGCCCGTTGCTCAGCTGCCGCCGCACAGAGCTTACCGAGTGGTTGCAGCGTATCGGCCAGCCCTGGCGGGATGATTCTACTAACGCGGTGCCGGATGTGGCGCGCAATGCGCTGCGCCTGGAGGCGCTGCCGGCTATTAATAAGGCGCTGGGGCGGGATGTGACCCCCATTCTCAACCGCAGTGCCCGTCTGCATGCTGAAACTATGGCCGCGCTGGAGGCTGCGCTGGAGGCTCTGCCCTCCCGGGACCCGCAAGGGCGCCTGTATCTCCCCTTTGTGTGGCAGCAGCCGCTGGCGTTGCAGAAGGCTATTGTGCGCCGCTACCTGCAGCAGAATAACGTGTCGGATATCAGTGAGGAGATGGTGCTGAACATCGTGGCTATTCTGCCGGCAGGGGCTGAATCTGCCCGGGTGAATCTGCCGGGCGACCGCCGCGCCTGCCGCCGCGAGCGCCGCCTGGTGATTGAGGATTGAGCGTTGGAAAAATATCCCGAAAAAAAAGCGCCGCAGCATTGCGGCGCTTTTTGCTGGGTAAAATGGAATCCGGCTGTTACTTGAGCAGCTCGTCGATGAGGAATTCACCGGTAATCATCCAGTAGCGCAGGGTGAGACCTGCCAGGAAAGCGGCGGCCAGAATGAAGATGACGTACAGACGGCGCAGGATGATATGCAGGGTGCTGTCTTCCTCAGTGTAGGAAATGACGCCGTCCACAGGAGCGTGGCCTGCAGCTTTCTTCTTCTTCTTTTTCTTGGCTTTCTTTTTCTTCGGGGTGGACTCCTCCGCAGCAGGGGCTGCGGCGGGAGCCTCTTCGGCGGGGGCTTCCTCGGTGGTGGCTGCTGCTGTAGAGCCATCATCGTACACAAGCATGGCAGAGCCGATGTTGTATGCCGCGCGGGGAACCAGAATGGCGGAATCCGTGGGCTGACCTTCGGCCAGCAGTGAGGCTTCCGGGGATACGATGGAAATCACATATCCCTCTTCCTGCAGGGTGATGGTGCAGTGCTGCGGCTGCAAATCTGTGATGTGAGGCAGGGAAATTGAGCAGTCCTCCCCCGTGCCGATGAGCAGCGCGGAGCCGTCCACGGGGAGTTCGTAACGGTAATCATTACCGGCAGAGTCGATAATATCGATGGCGGGCATATGTGTGCTCAGTATGCCATATGTGGCAGAAAAGGCAAGGAAAAAGCTCCGGCCGGGGCAATTATTCACCCTGCTGGGGTTAATCGGCCGGCGCCATTCCTGCCATTATTGCGGCAGGGCGCGCAGGATTTCCTGCACGATGAGCTCCTCATCCACCAGTCTGCCCTTGCCGGGTACGCCGCAGGCCAGCATGCCTTCCTCTGCCGGGCCGATGATGCGGTGTTCTGCGCGTGCGGCCAGGGTGGCGGCGTTGGCCTGGGTGGCGGGGTGGTCCCACATCATGCCGTTCATGGCGGGGAAGATGAGAACCGGCCCCCGGTAGGCCAGGTACAGGCTGGTGAGGGCATTCGGGCACTGGCCGTGTGCCATGCAGGCCATGGTGTTGGCAGAAGCCGGCACCACGGCCAGCACATCGGCGCGCTGGGCCAGGTCAATATGCACGGGAACCCAGCTCCCGGTCTCATCCTCAAAGGTGGTGATGACCGGGTTGCGGGAGAGAGTCATGAGCGTGAGCGGGGTTACAAATTCCAGCGCTGCCGGGGTGCAGACGCAGTGTACCGTGTGCCCGAGTTTGACGAGCCGGGAGGCTACGCTGGCTGCCTTGTAGGCGGCGATGGAACCGCATATTCCCAGAACGATGGTTGCCATGGCTCTCTTCCGTTAGTATGTTGGTGATTTTTAGCAGGCGGAGGGGTCGAACTCCACAATCATGTTGATTTCCACGGCCACGCCCAGGGGCAGGCTGGGTACACCCACGGCAGAGCGCGTGTGGGCTGCTTCCGGGCCGAGTAGCTCTACCAGCAGGTCGGAGGCGCCGTTGAGCACCTTGGCCTGGTCGGTGAAATCCGGGGTGCAGTTCACAAAACCATTCACGGCCACAATCTTGCGCAGCGGGGCAAAGCTGCCCAGCTCGGCCTGGATGACGGCCAGACGGTTCAGAATGGCAGCCTGGGCTGCGCGCTGGCCGTCCTCAATGCTCACCTCGGCACCCAGCTTGCCGTATACAGCCACATCGCCGTTGATGGAGATGCCGCCGGAAAGGTGCAGGTAGTTGCCGGTGCGGATGCACTGAACATAGGAGCCGACAGGGGCGGGGGCGGGGTTGAGCTTCAGCCCCTTCTTCTCGAGTACTTCAAAATTGAATTCCATATCTTGAATGGTGTTATCGGGTTGCTGCCAGCATACACTGCAGCGAGCGGCTTGGCAAGGAAAAACAAAGAAGCCCGGCAAGTTGACTTGCTGGGCTTCTTTGACTCCGGCGGTTGGGATCGAACCAACGACCTAATGATTAACAGTCATCCGCTCTTCCGCTGAGCTACGCCGGATTTTGCTTTCCCCGTTGACGGGGTGCGAGGGCATTTTACTACTTTGTTTGGTGCATTGCAAGACTTTTTTTAAAGAAAATGCAAATTTTATTGCAAAGTGCGTCCCAAAAGGGGTAAAATGAGCCCATGAACAGCCAGAATTCTCATTCATGGACCCTTCGTTTCCGCCTTTTTGGCGTTCCGGTGCAGATTTTGCCCATATCCTGGGTGGTGCTGGCCTTGCTGGGTGGCGCCATGGGGGTGACGGATGCCGACGGACTTACCAGCGTGGTGATATTTGTAGTGGCCGGCATGCTGTGTCTGCTGGTGCATGAGTTCGGCCATGCGCTGGTGGGGCGCAGCGCCGGGGCTCTGGTGGAAGGGGTGGAGATTGCCGGCATGGGCGGCACTACTTCCTTCATGACCCTGCCGCCGCGGCGTGTAGGTTATTTTATGATGACGCTGGCGGGTCCGCTGGCTTCTCTGCTACTGGGTGGGGTGCTGGGCTTGTGTTTTGGTGCGCTTCTGGGGTGTCCGTGGGCAGGGGTGCGCTATGCGTATCTGATGCCGTGGATGGAGGTGCTGCCCTATGAGCTGCAGCATGAGCTGCTGCTGGGGTTGAATGCACATGAGGTGTCTCCGGTGGTGCTGCAGGCGTTCACCACGGGTATGCTCATCTGCTTCTGGTGGAGTATTTTCAACCTGCTGCCCATTTTTCCGCTGGATGGCGGTAAGCTGCTGGGGTCGGTGCTGAATAATTACCTCATCCCCTGCGTGCTCGGCCTGGTTGCTGGTTCGGCGCTGGCTATCTGGGCGCTGATTGCAGGGCAGTGGTTCAATGTGATGATTCTGGGTTACCTGGTCTTTATCAACTGGCAGTACTTCCGGGTTCTGACCAGGCGGAATGGATGATTGATGCAGAATAGGTTTCAAAACGCAGAATCACCTGAGAAATCTCAGGTGATTCTGCATTTTGACTTCTGAAATTCTGTGTTCTTTACTGCACCAGGGCGGCAGAAATTTCGCAGATGTAGAGGGTGTGCAGGGGGTTATCCTCGGCATACCAGGCGGGGGATACTTCGCTCCAGTCGATGAAGTCTGCCTCCTGCAGAGTGGTGCGGAACATCTTGCGGCATTCCAGCACCAGCTCAGCGTTCTCGAAAGTGGGCAGGCCGGCGGGGGTGGTGGCGGGCACCAGGGAGGTGTTGGCCATCTTGTCCACGTCGCGCCCGGAGTTGCGGCCGCAGAAGACGAGGTCCTGGCGGTACTGCTCGGGCATGAAGCTCAGGGTGAAGGCGGGCTGCTCATCAATAAAGGTGGCGGTGTGGCGGTTCGGGCGCACAAAGACGAAAGCCACCGGGCGGTTCCAGAGGAAACCGATGCCGCCCCAGCTGGCAGTCATGCAGTTGAATTTCTCCGGCGTGCCGGCGGTCACCAGCATCCACTGCTTGCCGATGAGCTGCACCGGGCTGGTCGTGATTTCGGTAATATCGATATTCTTCATATAGGTTTTTCTTTCTGCAAAACGGCGCGCCCGCAGGCGCGCCGTCGTGTTAAATGGTATGCGTTGTTACCAATCGCTCTATCAGCGGCTGTAGTTGCCGGGATCCTGAGTGATGGTCACATCGTGCGGGTGGCTTTCCTGCAGACCACCGGCGGTGATGCGCACGAAGCGAGCGTGGTCGCGGAGCTCCTGGAGGCTCTTGGCGCCCAGGTAACCCATGCCGGAGCGCAGGCCGCCCACGAGCTGGAAGATAACATCGGCCAGCATGCCCTTGTACGGCACGCGGGCTTCCACGCCTTCAGCCACCAGCTTGCCGCTGCCGTTCTGGCCGTAGCGGTCGCCGGAGCCGGCACGCATGGCGCCCAGAGAACCCATGCCTCGGTAGGTCTTGAAGTTGCGGCCCTGGTAGTGCACCACGGCACCGGGGCTTTCCTCGCAGCCGGCCAGCATGCCACCCATCATGATGAGGTCGGCACCTGCGGCCAGAGCCTTCACGGCATCGCCGGAGTAGCGGATGCCGCCGTCAGCAATCACGGTCACGCCGGCGGGGCGGGCAACCTTGGCTACTTCCTGAATGGCGGTGAACTGGGGCATACCCACGCCGGAGATGATGCGGGTGGTGCAGATGGAACCCGGACCCACGCCTACCTTGATGGCGCTGGCACCGGCGGAGATGAGGTCGCGGGCGCCGTCCTGGGTCACTACGTTGCCGGCTACCACGGGCTTGCCGAGTTCGCGCAGCTTCTCAATTACGTGCAGCACGCGGCTGGTGTGGCCAGTGGCGGCGTCGATGAACAGGGCATCAGCACCGGCATCGATGACAGCCTGGGCGCGAGCCATGAACTCCGGGCCCGGGCCTACGGCAGCGCCGCAGCGCAGACGCCCGAACTCGTCCTTGGTGGATTCCTGGAAAGCTTCGCGCTTGCGGATATCGGTATCCGTAATCAGGCCGGCCAGGCAGCCGTTCTCGTCGATAAGCGGGAGCTTTTCGATGCGGTTGGTGAAAAGAATCTTGCGGGCTTCCTCCTGAGTGGTCTCGGGGGTGCCGGTGATGAGACGGCTCATGGGGGTCATCACATCGGCCACGGTGAGCTTGTCGAGGTCGTGACCATCCACCACGCGCATATCGCGGCCGGTGATGATGCCGACGAGCACATTGCCCTCGGTCACCACAGGGAGACCGGAGAAACCGTGCTCGAGCATGATGCCCTTCACGCGGCTCAGGGGCATATCGCTGGTCACGGTGAGGGGCTTGGTGATAACGGCGTTCTCGAAACGCTTCACCTTGGCCACCATGGCGGCCTGGTCATCGATGCGGTTGTTTCGGTGAATCACACCCAGACCGCCTTCGCGAGCCATGGCAATGGCCATGTCCACTTCGGTCACCGTGTCCATCGGTGCGGAAAGAATCGGAAGGCGCAGCGGGAAACCAGCGCAAAGCTGGGAAGAAGGGTCGGCCTCGCCGGGAAGAATCGTGCTCAGGCAAGGAAGCAGGAGCACGTCGTCAAATGTAAGTCCAAGCTGAATTTCTGCCATAGCGGAGACTACTACGCCACGCGCCATTTTGCAAGCCTAATCTGCTTGATTGCTGTATTTTTTTGCCTGGAAGGCGGGGCTGGCGGTTTGTTTTTTTTAAAAGACCTGCCTGCGTATGCCGGTTGAGTGGTTAATTGATGCTTTCCTAAGTTTTTTTGCTTGCCAGCAGACAGTGCTCTTGTGTAGTATTGTAGAGTCCCGGGTAGTATCTGCATTGTATACTACCTGTTATCACCTTTCCTACCATCAGAAATACTTATGAAATTACATCTTCCGAAAATGCTTCGTCGCGCGCTGCTGGCCTGTGTTGCTGCTGTAGCGGGCGTTACCACCACGGCAGGCACAGCCACGGTTGTGGGCGGCGTGGTTACTTATGCCATGCTGAATTCTCAGGCCCTGGCTGGCGAGTATACCGTGAATACGAGTGCCAGTCCTGGCAATAATGATGCCGAGGCTCCGGCAAATAACATTAACACCTATACGGCGGAGGATACTCTCATCTTTGATTTGAATGGAGGGTACTTGAAGATGGAGAACCTGACCATCAATGCCCAGGTGGTTATCAATCAGCTGAAGCTTAATGACGGTTCAGGGAATAAGACTTACATATTTGCCAATACGGTGACGGGTACTGGCGAGTTTTCCTTTGTTGCAGGCACCACGGCCAAGAATCAGACTTACCATTTCCAGGGAAGCATGGCTGGCTACAGCGGCAACATGACCTTGAAGAATGACCGCGAGAGTAAGTTTATTTTCTCTGCAGAGTCCGGTACCGGCACCATTACCGCGCTGGGTACAAACCGCGTGGTGGTAGATGGGGCAACAATTCTGAACTCCTCCATCGACACCGCTCTGCTGGAGGTGTCCAATCTGGGAGGCACGGAGAGCGCAGCTATTACGACTGTGGGTAGCGATGCCATCACCAGCACGGTGAAGGCCAGTGCGGTGACCATTGCTGCGAATTCCGGTCTGCACGTTCTTGCCGGTTCCACGCTTTCGCTGGGAAGCGCTGTTGCCAATGCCGGTGCGCTGACTCTGGATGGCACCCTGGCCGTTGAAACGCTGGATGGCTGGGGCTATGAGAGCACAGGTTCCCTGAGCAATGGTACCCATGGTTATCGCTCTGGTGAGTTAATTTACACGCTGATTACCTCCTCTGGTGATGCTGCATCCCTGGAACTGGGTGAAGGTTTTGCGTTCATGGTGGGAGATGTTGCTGTCGATTCCTCTGCCATGGTTCAGGAGGGGGGCACGCTCAAGTATGTTCAGTCCGGGGCAAGTACTCTGTATGAGATTTCCTCGGAATATAATGGTTCCACTCCTGTGACCTATGCCGGCAGCACCGGTGATATGGAACAGGCGACGGGCTTCAGACTGGCTGCTGGTACAACGCTGCGTCTGACCAGCGCGCTGGCTGACAGCGTGGTCGATGGTATCAAGGTGACCGGTGGTGCTGCTGCCACGGTGGAAGTGCAGAATAGTGGTGATACGGAGACTGTGCTGCAGGCCGGTTCTCTGCACCTGGAGACGGGTGCCAGCGTGGTGCTGAAGGGTAATGGTGTGTATCGTAATGATGCTGTAACGAATGTTGTAGACACGGTGCTGCCTGCTGGTGTAACTTATTCTGCCGATGGGTGGACGGGTGTCACGGAGCTGGCAGGTGGTGCAGATGGTCTTCACCTGGGTAATGCCTTGAATAAGGTGACCACCGGTGGAATCCGCTTGAATGGCCTTATTGCCCATGCTCATGACCATACAGTGGCAAAGAGCATGGAGTTGGTGAATGGGGATGGTGTATCTGCCTTGAAATTGCAGAACGGTTCATCGCAGAATAATCAGACCAGTACATTCCAGGGGGCTATTTCCGGTACCGGTGATATGGAGTACAACTGGAACAGTGGCAATGCCAATATATGCAGTACGCATGTATTCAGCGGCAGTGTTTCTGCCTGGGATGGTTGGTTCATCAGCGGCGCTGGCGCCGCCAAGATGGTGGAAGCCAAGTTTACCTCCGGTGGAGAGGTGTTCAGTACTGCCGGTAACGGTGGTGTCAAGGATAACCGCACCTCGGATTACCACTTGAAGGTGACGATTGAAGCAGAGAGCGATACCACGTTCAATGGCTCCATTGTCAATGCAAAGTCTGTTGCAGTGAACAGCAACACTGTCTTCAAGAAGAATATCAACGCGGTTTCCATGACCGTGGCCGATGACGTGGATGTGGTGCTGGATGCCGGCTCTGTGCTGGAGCTGGATACGCTGGCAGGTGCTGTCAGCTCCAATGGCGGCACCATCATCCTTGGCTCTGTGGCTGCTGAAACCTCCGCCACTATTGGTGGTTCCTCTGTCACCATTGCGGATACGATTTCCAACGAGGGTACGCTTGATATTACCGCAACCAGCATTCTGCTGGGCGAGGATATGAGCGCATACACCGTCAAGCAGGCAGGTGAAGCCGGTTATTCGCTGGATGGCGAAACCATTGTAAATGACGATAAGCAGAATGGTTTCCAAATCAGCCGGGGCGGTTCCCTTTACCTGATTGAAGGCGAGAATGTATCTGTTGCAGCCACGCATGTGCAGTATGGTGATGCAGAGTATGAACTCGTGACGGATTCGACGGGTGTCTGGTTTGTCAGCAATTCATCGGTGACGGGTAAGGAGTACCACATCACTACGGGTGATGTGGTTGTAGACCTTGGTGTTCAGGAGAAGGCTACCGGGTATGTGCTGAGAGGCGGTGTGATGAAGGTGACAGAGGGTCAGATTTCCGCGACGCAGATTGATGCCAGCAGCGTGACAAGCGATGGCGTTGTGACAGCTGGCGGTATCAGACTTGCTGGTAATGCCGTGATAACGGAGCTGAACCCGGCGCAGCATGGTGCTGTGCTGGGGTGTATTTCCGGTACTGGTACGCTGGAGGTTGCCGCGGCTGATAACTGGGGTACTGTGATTAATACCCTGGCTAATTCCGGCATGGATGCTTTGTTTACCGGTACCACTTATGTGAAGAGCGGTAAGTTCACGTACGATGGCGGGAAACTGGGCACCACACTGAAACTGGCCGAAAATGTGCACTTCCAGGTAAACGCTTCCGGGGAAATGAGCCATGCGCTGGTTCTGGAAGCCGGCAATCATGAGGTGCATGTGAATGGCTCGAATGTGCTGGATATTACCGGCTCTATTTCCGGCGAGGGTGTGTTCGATAAGCGCGCTGGCGGCACAATCAATGTGCTTGATGGTGTGCAGATTGAGAATTATAAGAATAGCGTTGGCACCACAAACCTGGGTGCTGCCACGGTTTCCTCTCTGGCGCTGGCCGGTGGTGCAGTCAATGTGAATGGCGGTGCTGTTTCTCAGCTTGAGGTATCGGGTGGCACGGCCAGTGTAACGGCTGGCACGGTGATCAGCGCCAGTGTTGCTGGTGGCTCGCTCAATGTGCAGGGTGGTACCGTGGGTGCGGTGGAATCCTCCTCCGCTGTTTCTATTGCAGCCGGCCTGGTGGAATCTCTGACGATTCAGGATGGCTCGCTGAATCTGGCCGGTGGCGATGTGACGACGCTGACCATGAATGGCGGTTCCGTGACGGTGCTGGGTGGCACTGTGGGTAATCTGGAATACATGAACGGTTCCATTGCTACCGGGAATGACCAGGAAGCCGGCATGCTGAAGGTGACCGGCGTGTTGACGGTGGCTGATTCTGCGGTGCTGGAACTCGGTGGCGCAGGCGTATCTGAAATCAGCAGTCTCAAGCTGCAGGCTGGTTCCTTGCTGGATGCTTCCGGCGCGCTGACTCTGGGGTCCATTGAGTTTACGGGTGCGGGTGCTGCAGCGTCCATTGCAACCCTTGCCGGAGCTGAAACCAAGGTGCTGCTGGGAGACCTGCTTGCCAGCGTGGGCGAGACGGAGAAGACGCTCCTTATGTCTCTGGGTGAATCCACTGATTGCAACCTCCTGTATAACGGCTCTGTGATTACGGCTGAGGGTGTAACGGTGTCTCATCTGGCTGCCGAGGGGCAGCGTGATTATAAGCTTGCTCTGGTGGATAACGAGCTTACCCTGGAGTTCGCCGGGCTTACTCACATTCAGTCCTGGGGTCAGGATGACTTCGGCGGGGAGGACGATGGCACCTGGAACAGCGGTGTCACGGATGATTCCGTCGTGAAGTTTGACGGTGAGGGTTCCTCTACGGTAACAGTTGATGCCGCTGGTGTATCCAGTGCGGGTGTTGTGGTTGCCGGTAGTGATTATACCTTCGTTGGTGGTGATGTGACGGTTTCGGGTGATATGCTGCTGAGCGATGGTGGCAGCCTGTCCGTGCAGAACCATGTGACGGTTGATAACAATGCCATTGTGGCTGAAGGTGCCACGCTTGTTGTGCAGTCTGGTGCAGAGGTTGAGATTGGTCTCAATCTGAATGCTCAGGGCGCTGTTCAGAACTATGGTGTCATCAACGCCGCTTCCGCCGAGGTAGGCAGCACCATGATGAATGATGCTAACGCAGAGCTGAAGATTACCAATACGCTTTCTGCCGGTAGCCTGGACAATGCGGGTCTTATTGAGGCTGGTCGCCTCACTGCCGATAGTGTGGATAACAGCGGTACCCTGACCACGAATGCGGTTCAGGTGGCTGCCACCCTGGCTAACGAGGGTAGCATTGATGCTGTTTCCCTTTCCGCTGGTAGCATCATCAACAGCGGTGAAATCTATGTGAGTGAGCAGCTGGTCACCGATAAGCTGACCATCGACCACCAGCTTTCTACGGATGGTGAGGTGCAGATTATGGCCGATTCCATTGCTGCGCTCACTTCTGGTGGTAATGTGGTCATTGACCTGACATCGCAGGCTCTTTCTCCGATTCAGGAGGGCGATTATGCCTTGCTGAAGGTCGGTGACGGCAGTGTGACGCTTGACGGCAACGTGGTGGAGTCCGGTATTACGCTTTCCAATGCCGTGATTGATTACTTCCGACAGAAGAATCAGAAGATTTCTCTCATTGGCTCCGCCGGCCAGACCAGCACCTTTGCTGTGCGTGATACGGCGGCATCCATGCTGACGATTTCCCTGAATGTGCGTGAGCTGACGGAGTCTGATAAGTACTGGAACACGTCCTCCCTGACAGATGGTCTGGGTATTGTTCTTGGCGTGCGCGCAGATGATGGCTCCATTGTGCTGAGCAGTAATTCAGTGCTGGATGAGGTCAATAGAGTCCATGTCGATACGGCGACAACGCTTGACCTGACCAGTGATGATGCTGCTGCTCTGAATATCAATTCCCTGAGTGGTTCTTCCTCTCTGGCTCTGGTGGGTAACGGCGATACCGTTAATATCAATGGCGGCAGCCTGAACGCCAATCTTACCCTGAAGGGTATTTCCGCCTGCATGGATGGCGTTTCCGTTGCTGCCGTGCAGGGCGATGCTGCTTCCACACTTTCCGGCACCCTGGAACTGACCGGCACCGGAAGCACCTTCTATGGCGAGTATGTTGCTGCAGAGGTGACCATTGCCGGCGGTACTCACACCCTGGCGGCCGGCAGCGGCCTGAAGGTCGAGGGCAGCACGGGTACAGTGGTGCTGACAGCTGGCCAGGGAGCCACCCTGGGCACCACCGGCACAAATGTTGTGGCAGAAGAGGGCGTTGGCAGTCTTGCTGGTTCGATGACCGGCGGTAAGCTGAGCATGAATGCAGGTCTTGTCACCTCCGGGCTGCTTCTCAAGGATACGGATGTGGATGTGGCTCTGTCTGCCTCTGCTGCCAATAACCAGGCTCTGGATGTGGCCGCTGGTTCCGAGGTGGTGATTACCAGACTCGGCGCAGCCGGTAGTGAGGTGGGTGAGGTTGATGTCACCGTCAGTGGCGGTTCCACTGCTGTGGATCTGGTATCCAAGTATTTTAAGGTCGGCTCAATCCGCCTGGAGGGTGGTAAGCTGATGGCTTCCCGCAACACCAGCTACTACAGCGATAAGGTCGGTGAGAGCGTGAGCGCCAGTGGTGCTGCTGGCCTTGCCCTGGCAGATGCTGCCCTGGTGGACCTCAATCCGCAGCTGGATAAGACGAGCGACCTGGGCACTGTGCTCAATCTGCTGGATACGGCCAGCGCCGGGACGGCTGATAAGCTGGGCGCCAGCCTGGCCGGTGCCAGCACTGCGGTGCTGGGCATGGCTTCCATGGGCGATGTGGAGCGCCAGCTGAAGGCTATCCGCAACCGTACCACCACCATGGGTGTGGACCAGAGCGTGACCAACGAAAATATGCCCTATATCAACGCCTGGATTAACGCTGAGGGTAACCGCAGCGAACTGAGCGAATCCGAATCCCTGGCCGGCTATGAGCTGAACAGCTGGGGCGGTACCGTGGGCTTTGATGTCGATATCTGCCCCACCTTGACCGCTGGTGTGGCGCTGACCGCCATGCGTGGTGACCTGGATGCCACCGGGGCTGATATTGCTACCGGTGATATGGATACCAACTACATGAGCGTGTTTGCCCGCTATGCCACAGGTGCCTGGACTCACACGTTCGTGGCCACCATGGGTATGTCTGATATCAGCCTGAACCGCACGGTGGCTGGTGTGGAGCTTGAGGGTAAGACCGATGCCACCAGCTACGGCTTCATGTACGAGGTTGGCCGCGTCATTGCCCTGGATGAAGATTGCACCGCCTGCCTGCAGCCCGTGTTTAATGTAACCTGGCGCAGCAGCTCGGTGGATGGCTACTCTGAGGAGGGCAGCGACCTGGCTCTGAAGGTGGATGAGCAGTCCCTCAACACGGTGACCTTTGGCCTGGGTGCCCGCCTGCAGGCAGTGGTTGGCGAAAGCGTGTACAACCGCACCAGCATTCTGGAGGCCCGCGTGATGGCCAAGGTTGATGCTGGTGACCGCAGCGGCAGCAGCGATGTAGCCCTGGCTGCCTTGCCGGAGTCCAGGTCCAGCGTGGATAGCGCCGAAATGGGCGCATTCGGTCTGGAGGTGGGCGCAGGCCTCACGCTTCCCATCGGGCAGGAGGGCGGCAGTATTTTCGCGGATGCTTCCGTGGAGCTGCGCAGCGACTACACCAACGTGAACGGTACTGTGGGCTATCGCATCAATTTCTAAAGAGACGCGATTCCCGGACCTGAAAACCTTACCCCGCCGCATCCTGGCCGGATGCGGCGGGCTTTGGTATCCCGTGATGCAAATGCACCATTTCTCGCATTCTGTCCCAAAGAATACTTACGCTAAATGGGAGTTTGTCGGGCGGCTGTTTTTGTCGGAGCAAGGGACTTTAGTCCCTCATCGCTTGAGTTTTCGGGACTGAAGTCCCGTGCTCCGAAAGATTTGAGCCCCCACACAAATCGAAATTTCACGCCTCGCGACATGTCCGGGGCATTTTCTTTGCTTGCAATTCTGTGATAAATGTATATACTCTCTGCGTTTTCATATCATTAACATACGAAATATCATCATGAACACACTCCGAACCTTCACTACTGGTAACGGCACAAGTGGTCAGTATTATTCCCTTCCGGCTCTGGCAGAGCAGGGGTTCCCGGGGATTTCGCGCATGCCTGTTTCTCTGCGTATTGTGCTGGAAAGCCTGCTGCGTAATTGCGATGGCCTGAAGGTGAGCGAGGATGATGTGAAGAACCTGGCGGCCTGGAATGCCAAGGAGCCCGGCAGCTATGAGATTCCTTTCACGGTGGCCCGCATTATTCTGCAGGACCTCACGGGTGTGCCTCTGCTGGTGGATCTGGCCGCCATGCGCGCCGCCGTGCAGGACCTGGGCAAGAACCCGGCCGATATGGAGCCTCTGGTGCCCGTGGATCTGGTGGTGGACCACTCTGTGCAGGTGGACTGGGCCGGTTTCCCTGAGGCTTACCAGAAGAACCTGACCCGCGAGTTCGAGCGCAATACGGAGCGCTATGAGTTCCTGAAGTGGGGTCAGCAGGCATTCAAGACTTTCTCCGTGGTGCCCCCCAGCACCGGTATTGTGCACCAGGTGAACCTGGAGTACCTGGCCCGCGGCGTGATGGAAAATGCCGGTGTGTATTACCCGGATACCCTGGTGGGTACCGACTCCCACACTACCATGATTAACGGCCTGGGCATTGTGGCCTGGGGCGTGGGTGGTATCGAGGCTGAGGCCGGCATGCTCGGCCAGCCGGTCACCTTCCTAGTGCCGGAGGTCGTGGGTGTGCACCTGAGCGGCAAGCTGCGCGAAGGTGTGACCGCCACCGACCTGGCTCTGCATGTGACCCAGATGCTGCGCAAGCACGGCGTGGTGGGCAAGTTTGTGGAATTCTTCGGCGAGGGCGCAGCCAGCCTTTCCCTGCCGGACCGCGCCACCGTGGCCAACATGGCCCCGGAATACGGTGCCACCATGGGCTTCTTCCCCTTCGATGAGGTGTCTTCCGGCTACCTGCGTACCACCGGCCGCAGCGAGGAGCAGGTGGCCACCTGCGAGAACTATTTCCGCGCTCAGGGGCTCTTCGGCATGCCCCGCAAGGGCGAGCTGGATTACACCGTGGAGCTCGAGCTCGACCTCTCCACCATCGTGCCCGCCGTGGCCGGCCCGAAGCGTCCGCAGGACCGCATCCCGCTGAGCACCCTGAAGAGCCAGTTTGCAGAAATCTGCAGCAGCACCTATGGCCAGCCCCAGCGCACCGCCCCCGTGGCCGTGACCATGCAGGGCGATGCCGGCAACCCCGATGCCGCCACTACGCATGATGTGGAGCTCACGGATGGTTCCATCCTGGTGGCTGCCATCACCAGCTGCACCAACACCAGCAACGATGGCCTCATGCTTGCTGCCGGTCTGCTGGCTAAGAAGGCCGCAGCCCTGGGTCTGAAGGTGCCTGCCTATGTGAAGACCAGCATTGCCCCCGGCTCCCGCATTGCTGCCCGTTACTTTGCCAACAACGATCTCACCGAGGCTCTGGACAGCATCGGTTTCTCCACCGTGGGCTATGGCTGCACCACCTGCATCGGCAACAGCGGCCCGCTGAACGCTGCTCTGGAGGAAGCCGTGGTGAACCACAATCTGGTTTCCTGCTCCGTGCTTTCCGGTAACCGCAACTTCGAGGCCCGTATTCACTCCCACGTGAAGGCCAACTTCCTCATGTCTCCCCCGCTGGTGATTGCCTTTGCTCTGGCCGGTCGCGTGGATATCGACATGGAGAACGAGCCGCTGGGCACCGCTGCCGATGGTACACCCGTGTACCTGCGCGATATCTGGCCCACCGGTGATGAGATTGCCGCCGCCCAGGCCAAGGCCGCCACGCCGGAGGACTACGCTGCCTGCTATGCCGGCCACGTGCCGGAGTGGGACGGCGTGAGCGCCCCCACCGGTGCCACCTTCGCCTGGAACCCCGAGTCCACCTACATCCACCGTCCTCCGTTCTTCGATGGTTTCGACGGCAGCAAGGGCGATATCACCGATATCGTGAATGCCCGTCCGCTGGGCATCTTCGGCGACAGCGTGACCACCGACCACATCTCCCCCGCCGGTGCCATCAAGGCCACGGCTCCTGCCGGCCAGTTCCTGAGTGCCCAGGGTGTGGAGCGCCGCGATTTCAATACCTACGGCTCCCGCCGCGGTAACGACCTCGTGATGGCCCGTGGCACTTTTGCCAACGTGCGCATCAAGAACCTGCTTACCGAGGGCGTAGAGGGCGGCTACACGCTCTATTTCGGCGATTCTGCTGTAAGTGCCCCGGATACGGAGATTGCCGCTCCCTGCGGCACGCCTACCTTCATTTACGATGCCGGCATGGCCTACATGAAGGACGGCGTGAAGACCATCATCATCGGTGGTGAGGACTACGGCATGGGCTCCAGCCGCGACTGGGCTGCCAAGGGTACCAACCTGCTGGGCGTGAAGGCCGTTATCACCAAGAGTTTCGAGCGTATTCACCGCAGCAACCTCATCGGTATGGGCGTGCTGCCGCTGAACTTCGCCAACCCGGCCGACTACGACCGCGTGAAGGGCCTCAAGGACGTGACCTTCTCCATCATCGGGCTGAACAACGATATGGCCCCGCGCAGCGCCGCCACCCTGCTGGTGCAGCCCGCCGGGTCAGAGGCTTTCGAGCTGCCCCTCATCGTGCGCCTCGATACGCCCATCGAGAAGGAATACTTCCGCGCCGGTGGTATTCTGCAGTATGTTCTGACGCAGTATTGCTAAAATAAAAAGCCCCCGGAGCCGTAGGTTCCGGGGGCTTTTTGCTACCGCCGCAGGCGGTAATCAGTCGGCCCTCCAGGGCGGATGAAATGCAGTCGCGGTGCTCCTGCATGAAATACGCTGGCGGTGCCAGCGTATGGAATTCCCGTGCTGCGCCCGGGAATTCACGTAGGAAGCAACAAACTCACCGGATTATACAACAGCTCGCCCAGGCGGGCGGCAATGCGGTTGGCCTCTGCTGCCGGAATGGCGGTAGAGACGTAGAAGGTGTAAGGCAGGTCAAATTTGCTGAGCTGCTCGCCGCCGGCGCGAATGCCCACCTTGGGGCTGCGGCCACGAGCCACGAAGCCGAAAGCCGGGCGCTTGCCGCTGGCAATGTAGTCTACCACCTGCTGGCGGGAGGTAGCGGCATCGCACACGGCGATGTGGGGGGAGAAGGAGGCGGGGATACCCACCGCCGTGTGCTGGGTATCGCGGGCCAGTCGGTAGATGCTCTTGTTGGCGGCGTTCTCAATAGCCACCACCTCATTACCGGCATTCTGGAAGAGCAGCACATCTACCTTGCCGTCTGCCGGCATCCAGACCGGGTGGCTGGTGCAGGCCTTCACCACGGCGCGCACTATGTAGTCGAACAGGGAATAACGCTTCTCTAACAGTTTTTCGCATTGGACGGCAATGGGCAGGCTGATGCGGGCCAGGGCTGCCATGTTCACCTCGTGGTCGTACACGTAGTAGCCGTCAATTTCCGGGCGGGTTGGTGGTGTGGCAAAATCGTTCACCACTGTGCAGCCGCGGCTGACCGGGGCGGTGGTGGGTTCCACCACGTCTGCCGCCATGATTCTGCCACGCGGCCCGCTGCCACGCAACACGGCGGGGTCAATTCCTTTTTTCTTGCAGAGTCTGGCAGCCAGGGGAGAGATGAGCATGGTGGTAAAACGGGGTGGGGGTAAAGTGGAGCGGGGTGCCGCAGCACCCCGCTTGTTGGTTGAGCATTAAACTCAGGCCTGGTAGCGCAGCTCACCGTCGATGATGGTCATCACGGTGTCGTACTCAGCGTTGAGCACCACCATATCGGCGGTGTAACCGGGGGCAATCTTGCCCAGGTCGTGCAGGCCGAGGCTCTGAGCCTGGTTCCAGGAGGTGGCCTTCACCAGCTCGCTGAGGGGCTGGCCGGTCAGTTCCTGAATGTTCTTGAGGCCCTTGGCGTAGCGCAGGGTGGAGCCGGCCAGGTTGCCGCTTTCCAGGCGTGCCACGCCGCCCTTCACGATGATGGGCAGACCACCCAGCTGGCCGGGGCCATCGGGCATCCAGGAGCAGGCCAGGGAGTCGGTAATCATAATCAGCTGGTCGATGCTCTTGTTGCTGAAGGTCAGCTTGAGCATGTCCTCGCAGAGGTGAATCTTGTCGCAGATGATTTCAATCTTCACGTCCTTATCCAGCATGCCGGAACCCACCAGACCGATTTCGCGGTGGTGCTGCGGGCTCATCTGGTTGCAGAAGTGGGTGAGGTGCTTCAGACCGGCAGCCTTGGCCTTCTTGAAATCGGCATAGCTGGCGGCAGAGTGACCAGCGGAGCAGGTGATGCCGGCAGCGGTGGCCTTGTTGATGAACTCGATGGAGCCGGGCATTTCCGGGGCCATGGAGATGAGCAGCACCGGGTAAATGTCGTTCAGCATGGACACTTCCTCATAGTCTGCGGGGCGCACGAAAGCGGGGTTCTGGGCGCCGCACTGCTTGGGGTTGATGTAGGGCCCTTCCAGGTGCACACCGGGAGTCTTGGAGCCGGTGGGGGCAGCGGCGTATTCCTTCACAACGGAGCACACGTCTGCCAGGGTCTTGGTGCCCAGGGTCAGGGTGGTGGGCAGCCAGGTGGTCACACCTTCCTTCATCTTGCAGTCGGCGATGGTGCGGATGCTTTCCACCTTGCAGTCGCAGGTGTCGCAGCCGCCGGCGCCGTGGGAGTGAATGTCGATGAAGCCGGGCATAAGCATGTTGCCGCTGGCATCGATGGTCTTGTCGGCCTCAGCAGTTTCGCCGGGCTGCAGCACAGCGATAATCTTGTTGCCTTCTACAAGAACGGAACCACCGGGCAGGTCAATGCCGGGGGAGATGATATGGGCGTTCGTGATGAGTGTCTTCATAATCGGAGTATAAGAGGTATGACAGGAGGGAATTCCCCTGCTTACGAGATAATTTTACCGATATCTCCACCATGAAGCAAGGAAAAAGAAAGGGCCGGAGGGCATTTTTTTGCTGGAGGCAGGGTGATTTTTTTGATTGCATTGTGGGCTGATACATAGTACGATTCCCGCACCACGCAGTATAGCCGGATATGAGCCAGGAAACCACCGACAGAATAGACTTGAAAGCAGGCGCTTCCGCGCATGCGGGCGCGAACGTGGTCATGCCGCAGGCCCCGAATGTGGAGAAGAGCCTGCTGGCCATGATGACGATTGACCCTTCCAACATCGTCTCGCAGTGTGTATCCAAGGGTATGACGACGGATTTCTTCTACATTCCGGCGCATAAGATTCTGTGGGAGATTTTCCGCGACCGCTACGACAAGGGCATCCCGATTGACGTGACCTCTGTGATGCAGCACCTGGCCGACCGCAACAAGCTGGAGGCCGTGGGTGGCGCTGCCGGGCTCATGGATGTGTTCTCCTACACCACGAACACGGGCCTGTTCAACCTGCATTTCGAGACACTGAAGGAGAAATACGTACGCCGCGCCATCATTCTGACGGCCAATCAGGCCAGCGAATCGGCCTACACGAGCGAGGCCGAGGTGGATGCTCTGCTGGATGAAACGGAAAAGGCTGTGCTGGAAATCCGCCAGAGCACCAACAAGGGCGGTGAGTGGAAGCTGAGCACCGATATTGCCGCTGCGGTGAGCAACATGGAGCGCATGATGAGCAGCAAGGGCGAGGTGCTGGGCCTCACCACCGGCTACCCGCGCCTGGATTCCATGATTAACGGCCTGAAGGGCGGTGAACTCTTCATCATTGCCGCGCGTCCCTCCATGGGTAAAACCTCGTTCCTGCTCAATATCATGGAGCACCTGGCGCTGAACGTGAAGAAGCCCATTCTCATCTTCTCCTGCGAAATGCCCAGCGTGCAGCTGGTGGAGCGTCTGCTCTACGCCCGAAGCGGTGTGAGTAAGCAGCTTCTTATTTCCAAGCAGGGCGGCATGGCCAAGGAGGATATGAAGCGCCTGAAGTATGCCATCAATGAGCTGCGTGCCAGTAAGATTGTGATTGATGACACCGCGGCTATTTCCATTGCCGAGCTGCGCGCCAAGGCTCGCCGCGTGATGCGAGACCACCCGGATTTGTGTGCCATCGGCATTGACTACCTGCAGCTCATGCGCTCCCACACTAAGCAGGCCCAGAACAGCCGTGAACGTGAAATTGCAGAAATTTCCGGCGGTCTGAAGAGCCTGGCCAAGGAGCTGAACCTGCCCATTCTGGCCCTGGCCCAGCTGAACCGTGGCCCGGAAAACCGCCCCGGCAAGAATAAGGGTGTGCCCATGATGAGTGACCTTCGTGAATCCGGTGCTATCGAGCAGGACGCCGACATGATTGGCCTGCTGTATCGTATGGCCTACTATGCCGAGGACGATGAGGACCGTGAGAACATGGGCTCCGATGCCAACTTGTCGCTTTCCAAGAACCGTAACGGTCCTACGGGTGATATTCCGCTGTCGTTCATTCCGGAGCTCATGCGATTCACCCCGCGCATTCCGCGCCCTGATGAGGAGGAGGAAGGTTAATGATGCGGCGTTTTTCAGTGCTGATGCTCGGGTTGCTGGTGCTGCTTCTGGCGGCGTGCCAGCAGTTCCCCGGCCCGTCCACGCCCGCAGTGGTGCTGGATATCGGGCACACGGCCGAATTTCCCGGTGCCCGCACCCCGGGCAAGGTGGATGGCAAGCGCCTTTCCGAGTGTGAGTTCTGGTACGAATACAGCTACTACACCAAGAAAGTGGTGGAGGAGGCAGGCTACACCTGCGTGGTGTGCAACCGCGGGTATCTGCCGGATGATGAGCGCTATGAGGCCTGGGCCGAGCGCGCAGATGTGCAGCAGCTGGAGAAACGCGAGAAACCGGGCCGCCGGTATCCTTCCTATTATTACCCGGACCGCGTGGCGGCAGGTATCATCAGCGCGGATTACGCGGTGTATCGCCAGGCTCCTGCCATGGTGTTCCTGCACCACAACAGCAATGGCAACGGCTGGCGCCGCCACCGGCAGGATTCCATCATCCTGGCCAACCGTCACAACGGTGTGCCCCTGGCTCAGGCCATTGCGGATTCACTGAACTCTCGCTGCCTGAACCACGGTATGCCCAACAAGGGGAAGACGTGCAAGGTGGAGGTGCGCTACCGCGATGCCTCCCGCGGCGGTGGCTGGCTGAATGTGTGCGATGATGCCGGTATTCCCGCTGCCATCATTGAGGCTGCCTTCCTGAACAACCGCCGGCATGCACGCTACCTGGCCGACCCGGAGAATGCCCGCCGCTATGCGGAAGCCGTGGGCCACGGCATTGTGCACTACCTGCGCACGCAGAGCGGCACGGTACACCACCGCCGTCTCAATGTGGACGAACCGGATGAAGGTTCCTTCGGCTATGCCCGTGAATCCCGCCGCCTGGATGTTCCCGGTGCAAAGCTGTTGCTGTAATGAGGCGGTCTATGCTCGGAATAAGAGCTTGTACCCCTTATTGAGGATAAAGGCCGCCAGTATGGCAGATACCACACCGGCGAGGGTGTACAGCACATTGCACATGGTATCGGCATGCAGGAGATGACTGAAGCCGGTATGATAAAGAATGGCGCAGATGATGCGCTGGCAGGGCATGTGAACCAGGTATACCAGAAAGGTGAGCCCGGACAGGTGGATAATGGTTTTCTGCGGTGCCGGGTTCCACTGGGCAAAGATGCAGAAGAGAAGGAAGGAGAGCACCATCAATGGGTAATAGGTGAGGTTCTCCAGATGCTCATAAAAATCAGGCAGTAGTGAGAGCTTGCTGAAGAGGAAAAGCATGCTGCCTGCAATGGTGAGGCCGGCGGCGGGGATGAGCAGCCTCAGCGGCGGAAGCTTTTTCTGCCGGGCCTGCTGCAGCAGGAGCGCGCCCAGCATGAAATACCCCAGCCAGCAGAGGGCGGAGAAGGGGTGCGGAAGGGTGATGCCGCTGCGGTTGAAGTAGATGCGCAGCCCCATCAGCACCAGGGCCAGCGCGGCGAAGTGCCTGGCCGGAAGCCGCTGCCACAGCCAGGCCAGCAAGGGCACGGCCAGATACAGCCCGGGCAGCATGCAGAGGTACCACAGGGGGTGCTCCGCCCCGGCGCCGTACCACTGGAGTATTTTCCAGACAAATTCGGCGGTGCTGAAATGGCCGGCGGTGTATTGCTGCCACAGATTCCCCTGCCAGAAAAAGGCCAGAATAAAGAAGGCCAGGGAAAGCGGAAACAACTTTCTGATGCTATGCCCCCAGAAGCGGAGCGGGGCGGTGTTTCTGGTGTTGGGTATGAGAAAGGCGCCGCTTATCAGCACGAAAAGGGGAACAGCGGTGCCCGCCATGGAATAGATGAGTGAGGAACCCCAGATATGCGCCACGGAGGCTCCGGGTTTCATGTACCAGGCATGCAGTACAACGACCATGATGGCGGCAATGATGCGGAGGTACTCCATTCCCATGTGCCGGGAGGGGGCGGCGCTGGCTGGTGTGCTGCTCATGTTCACTTGATTTCCGGCATGGAAATGATGCGTGGGGCGATGGAGGCGAGCTGGCGGAGCGGGGCTGCAGCAGCCCACATGGCCAGCAGTTTGAAGATGGCACCGAACACCAGTAGCCCGGGCATATCACAGCAATAGGCCAGAAGCAGGAGCAGCGGCAGCGCAATAACACGTATTTTCAATGCCCGGGGTGCTGCTGCCATGTGGAAAATATTGAAGACGGCCGCGCTCAGCATGAAAACGCCCAGAATAAGCGGCAGCTCTGCCTGGCGGTAGAGCAGGGGCAGGCCGCACACCAGGGAATAGCCCCAGCAGATGGGAACAAGCGGGGCAAAAAGGGCACCAAGACGCAGCAGCCAGCGGCTCAGCCAGATACCTTGCTTCGCCATCAGCACGGGTTGGCACCAGGCTGCCAGTACTGCCAGCAGGGCAATGCACCAGGGCAGCAGGGTGGAGGAGATGAGACCGCTCACAATGCCCGCCAGCGGAAAGCGCAGCGGCATGAGCGCCAGCTCTGCCAGGGCAAAGCCGGCACAGGCCACCAGGGAATACCGGGTGAGATTTGCCAGCGCAGCCACACCTTTTGTCACCGGCGGCAGCAGGTGGTATTCAATCTTCTCCATGGGTGGTTTCCTCTGCGGCAGGCGGCACGGGGGCAAAGCCCATGGGGAAGCGTGCCTTGCCGCTCATATCGGTGAGCACGTGGCACTGGGTGTAGCCCAGTTCCTTCATGATTTCCTGGGTGGCCGGGCCCTGGTCGTGCCCCACCTCCAGCATCACCAGCGCGCGCGGGGCCAGGTGGGGCAGGGCGTCTTTCAGGAAGCGGCGCACGATGTCCAGCCCATCCGGTCCGCCATACAGGGCGGTGGCGGGGTCGTGCTGCACTTCGATGGATACTTCCTCGCCTTCCGGCACGTAGGGCAGGTTGGCCAGCACCAGGTTGAACAGCCCCTCCGGCGGGCGCACGGCGCCTTCCTCCGGGGTATCCCAGGCGGCAAAGAGATCGCTGCGGTAGGTCTTGACTCGGGCGCCCAGGGCGGTGGCGTTCTCCAGGGTAAGGGAAAGGGCGGCCTCCGAAATATCAGCCATGACGACCTCCGGCGCCTGGCGGGCAAGCTCCAGCGCCAGGGTGATGCCGATGATACCGCTGCCGCAGCCCATATCCAGCACGCGCATGCCCTGGCTGCGCGGGGCCATTTGCAGGGCAAATTCCACCAGCTCCTCCGTTTCCGGGCGGGGAATGAGGGCGCGGGCATCGGTGCGGAATTCGCGGCGGTAGAATTCCGTGCTGCCCAGCAGGTGCTGCAGCGGCTCACCCTGCGCGCGGCGGCGCAGAAGTTCGCGCAGCGGGAGCAGCTTATCCTCCGGCAGCGGGTCATCATAGTGCAGGTAAAGCCAGGTCTTGTTGCACCCCAGCACATGCACCAGCAGACTCTGCATGGAGTGGCGTGCGCCCTCCACCCCGCGCTCCTCCAGGTAGGCGGTGCCGCTGCTCAGGACGTCCTGAATGGTCTTCATGCCGGGTGCTTATTTGAGTTCGTCCATGCGTTCCTCCATCTCCACATGCTGCATGCGGGAGATGATGTCGTCCAGCGCGCCGGTGGTGAGCACAATGTCCAGATTGTACGCCGTGTAGCCGATGCGGTGGTCGGTAAAGCGGTTCTGCGGGAAATTGTAGGTGCGGATTTTCTCCTCTCGGCCGCCGGAGCCGATGAGGGCACGGCGCTGGGCGGAGTAGGACTCCTGGGCCTCGCGCTGCTTCATTTCGAACAGGCGGGCGCGCAGAATGCGCATGGCGGTTTCCTTGTTCTTCAGCTGGGAGCGGCCGTCCTCACAGCGCACCATGATACCCGTGGGCAGGTGGAAAATCTGCACGGCGGATTCCGTACGGTTCACATGCTGGCCACCGGCGCCACCGGCGCGGCAGGTTTCGATGCGTAAATCTTCCTGGCGAATCACCACGTCCACCTCCTCGGCCTCCGGCAGCACGGCCACCGTGGCGGTGCTGGTGTGAATACGGCCCTGGGTTTCGGTGGCTGGCACGCGCTGCACGCGGTGCACGCCGCTCTCGTATTTCAGGAATCGGAACACCTCTTCACCGGAAATGCGGATGGTCACTTCTTTGAAGCCGCCGATATCGTTCGGGCTGGCATCCAGCACCTCCACGCGCCAGCCGCGGCTTTCGGCATAACGCTGGTACATGCCCAGCAGGTCACCGGCAAAGAGCGCGGCCTCATCGCCACCCGTGCCGGCGCGGATTTCCACCAGCGCATCGCGGTCTTCCGTCTCATCGCGAGGCAGCAGACTGTACTGAATCTGCTCCTTCAGCTTCTCAACCTTCGGCTCCAGCTCCTCCAGTTCTGCGGCGGCCAGTTCGGCCATCTCGGGGTCATCGCCGGTGGCGAGTTCGCGGTTCTCCTCAATCTGCTGCAGGCAGGCCTGCAGCGTGGCCCAATCGCGCATCAGCTCCTGGGTGCGGCGGTGTTCGCGCATCAATTCGCCTGCGCGCTGGCGGTCCTGAAACAGCTCAGGGTCAGCTATCTGCACCTCCAGCTCTGCCAGGCGCTCGCGTCTTTTCTCGATGAGGGGGGCGTAATCCATACGTACCCCCTCATTCTAGCTTACACCTTCACGGCGTGCAAGTGCAATCTGTGTGCAGGTAGTACATAATTTAGGCTTGCCACACCTGCACCACTGTGGTAAAAGATTCCCCGCAGCCCACGCTGGCTGCGCACACTGCGTGGTCTCGTGGTGTAAAGGTAGCACTAGGGATTTTGATTCCCTCTGTCTAGGTTCGAATCCTGGCGAGACTATACAAAACGCATTTTCAAGGGGCTTTACCAATACGGTAAAGCCCTTGATTTTTCAACATTTTGTGCATTTTGTGCTTGCAAACGGCCTTATGCAGCATTATATAAAAGTTGCACACTTGGTAGCACATTTTTTGTCACCGAGTATCACAATTTCAAAACACCCTATATCATGGCAAACGGAATCACGCAACGCGGTAATCTTTGGTGGGCTAATTGGAAAGCCAATGGCTCACTGATGCGCATCAGTACCAAAATCAAGGTTTCAGGCAACAAATGGCTGACTCCCCGGCGAGCTGAAAAGGCAGCGCAAAGCGTTGCGGAAGTCTGGAAGAATGTATACCGTGGAGCCATTGCCATTAAGGATGGCATTGGCGCATTAACCGCTATCCCAGACCTTACCCCAGCAATACAGCAGTATGCCATTGATAAGGCGCGGGAGCTGGCCGCGCAAGGCGGCTTTGCCGGAATGCCTACTTGCCGCGATTATCTGACTGCATTCAACGGCGGAGCAAGTGAGTCGGCAGAAAATGAACGCAAGCGCGCTTTCCGATACTTTCTCTGCACTCTGGGGAATCGGGGAGATTTGCGCCTAGACCGCATCACGCCCACCATGGCACGCGAGCATATCCGCGGTGCTTTGGAACTCCGCGCCGCTGGCACGGTGAAATTGGAACGCGACTATTTATCCGCAGCATTCAACCGCGCAATCAAGGACAAAATACTGGATGCCGGTGGTAATCCGTTTGAACATGTGACCGTAGCCAAAGAATCCGTTAGCGTGAATCCGGAACTGGGCAAGGATAGACAGAAACGTGATTGCTTTACCCCGCAGGAGATTCACATCATTGTAACTCAATTTGTCCGACCATGGCGTGACCTTGCTTTGTTGGCTATTATTACCGGGCAGCGACTGGGGGATATTTGCACGATGAAATGGGATGACCTTGACCTTGATGCAGGGACATGGAACTTTACCATTCGAAAAGTGCGTGATGAGCACAGTAACATTTTGCCCGATGAGCTTATAAGCAGACTGTACACCATACGGGATGAGCAGAAAGACGCGCCAGCATCGCCTTATGTGTTCCCGCTGATGGCTGCACGGTATCTAAACAAATCCACCCGCGCTGGCCTTAGCACGGAATTTACCAGCATGGTAAAAGCCGCAGGAATGGTGAATTTGGACACACTGGCAGCAAAACGCAAAGGTAACCGCCGCACCATTTGCCCCAAGAGCTTCCATTCTCTCCGGCATAATGTGGTATCATTTATCCGCAGCGATGCCCGCTTTACCGGGTCGCTTGCGTGTGCCTATGTGGGACAATCAGACGCAATTCAGATGAAGAACTATTTTGACGCGAGCAGAGACAAGAAGCGCGAGGCTGCAAACGCCCTCATGGACTTTTGCCTTAACCCGCCCACCATTGAGAATAACGCAGGCTAATGGAGGAACAACCCAACCTAAAAGGCCACGCAAGCCGTCACAATCGCGCATTAAGTGGCTATGTTTATGAGTCTTTTTATACCAAAAGACACTATTGGAACGGATACGAATATAGAATACAGAACCATGCAAATTTTGCCATTTACGGGATTTCCCCGCAAGATGGAAGACAGATAATCGTTTTTGATTTCCCTGATTGGCATGAGACAAACGTCTCCAAGGGCAATAGCGGTTCAAACTGTGTCAGAGTAACCATAGAGGATGGCGAGATTCTTTTCAGTTTAGAGGATATTTGCTATCTTGTCGGCATTAAGCGCTTTCGCAATATGCGGGCGTCTACGCCGCACAAAATGAACTTATGGCTCGATTGTTCTATCTTGCGAGGAAATAAACGCATAATCGCGCCAGCCTTACGTTCAGTAAAGGCTGTGACGATGGAGGAGTTGAATAACATGATACAAAACCGTACTGGCATTTTTCGCAATGACGGGCGAGCCAACTACATCTGCCGACATTACCGCAAAACTTCCACATGGCTGGATATTCATGATATCGGGATTGACGGCATAAAACCCGAGGAAGAATGGAAAAACGGCTTTCCAGACGGGAGACTTACTCGTGCTATTGTTGCAAACTGGCTAATGGAAGAGCTTTTTCCAACTATTCAGGATATACTGCAACATGGCATTAGAACGAAAATCAGGGAGTTCAGGCTAGAGTCGCGTCAGAATTATGAAGATTTTGTGCGCTCAATGAAGAAATAAAAATTGCCACCCCCTTGGCGGCGCAAGTGATAATGCGCCACATGAAACGCCCCAATAGAACATACAGAGAGGGCGGCAATCAGCCGCAGAAACTAATCACGCAGAAACAACTAGCCGCAGCGCTTTCCGTAAATGTGCAAACTATACGCACATGGAAAGAATGCCCGCGAGTGTATATAGGCAAGCGCGCCAGCGGTACAGGCTCAGCATGCCGCTATGACTTTGCGGAAGTGGTAGCATGGCTGAAAGAGAATCGCCGCGCTTATCAACAGGCACCCAAAACGTGGATTAAGTCAGCTAACGGAAAGGAGGTGCAATAATGAACACCCCCGAAACCAATGAGCGCGAGATTCTCCGCGGCTTGCTTGGCAATGATGCCTTTGTGACACCGGCAGCCATGGCCGCTGGCCTTGAATGGATAAAATCCGCCATTGTGGCAGAACTTGCCCAGCACCGTGAGAAAGAGGGCGCAGCCCTGATTCCTGAATATGGCACGCAACACCAGCTTGCCACCTATTTCAACGTGTCTGATGCTACAGTGGAGCGTATTATTCGCCCCTTGCTAGCCGCCGGAAAAGTGCGCGTGCTTCGCGTTCCTACCTTAACGGGAAAGAAAGGGCATCCACGTTACCGCATTGCCGACGTGGAGCAAGCCATGATAGAAGGTGATTCATAAGGATAAAGTGCGAACTATGAACACACTTCCACACATTCTGATAGATGACCGCGAAAAAGCCCCGCTGAGCTTCAAGAACGCCCCTAATTCGCGCGAACGTCTCCCATATGGAGATTATACCCTGCGCGACTATCCCGGCTTTATAGTGGAGCGCAAGCGCGTAGATGACTTTTGCCGCAGCATAAGCGGCAAACGTCGTGCGGCTTTCTTCAGTGAGCTGCACCGCTTGCGAGATGATTACAGGTTCGCCCGCCTTGTCATTATTGGTACCCCCGCAGAATATGTGAAAGCCTATGCCATGGCAAAGTCTCTGACGGGCGGGCGATTGACTGCGGCCAGCATATTAGGAACACTCCATGCCATAAACTGCAAGTTTATTCCAGTGGTACGGGTAGAGACTGCAAAGCAAGCCGCCGCACTCATTGAAGAATGGGCAATCCAATACCGCGCAGCGCATCATGAGCAAAGTAAAGTCATTTATCCGAATCAATAAACAGACCGCTTTAGCATTCAAGCAACACAATCTTGAATCTGCAACTATCCTGAATTGGAAGCATCTGATTATTTATGAAGCCATAGCCGGATATGCAAGGGGGTGCACTTGTTCAGAATCAACTTTAGGCGCATGGGCAGGGATATCTGACAATAGAACCGTGCGCCGGATTCTGATGGAGTTGCGTGATTGCGAATTGATTCATATTAAACACAGAGAACGCAATACGTCACTTATTCGACCTACCCAGGAGGGAAAAAGCCTCATACGCACCTTGACCATGAATGCCCCAGATACGCGGGGGTATATAACACTTGAAGATTGGCAATCTGATACCCTGAACAAGGCTGGAGTATACGCGCCCCTTGCGCGCTTCATATACGGAATCATATGCCATTTTTCACAGCAAAAGGGCTATGGAGCATGGAGAGGCGGGCGCGCAGGTTTGCAGACTTGGATTCCCGATGGAAAGCCGCAAGTTATAAAGCGAACAGTAAAAAACCTGATAGATTGCAGGCTGATATCAGAAGAAAAAATACCAGCCTGCAACACTCGAGCGTTACAATGCTGGGGAGAACGGCAACGGCAGCCATATTGCAAATACCGCTCCCAGATAAGTGAAGATGATGATATTCCTTTTTGATGATAGGTTACTTTTTTGCAGTTTCAAAAGGTGCAAAAAGGTAACTTGATAGGTTACCTGATAGGTTACCTTTTTGCTTAGAACTGGTTACTTTTTTGCTCAAAGTAGGTTACCTTTTTGTACGGGAATAAGAAAGGATATAAATAGATACTAAGATAAAAAAGAGAAATTACCAAGCCGGATGCAATGATGCGCACGCGATTGGTAGGGGCGGGTGTACCCGCCCCAGACCCCACCCCCGCGCACGGTGTGCGCGCAAGCTACCGCGACCCGATAGGGGAGCGGTTTATGCTTTGGAGTAGGAGATTATAGGGCTGTAATTAGAGGGGGCTGTGTCAAGGTACTGTGACGAACCCTGCCCAATGCGCACGGCTCGACCGCATTATTCGGCCAATTTCCGAAAACAAAAAGCAAAAAGCGGTCACCCCCTCGATAAGTCCTGTTTTCAAGGAAGAGTAACACAAAAGGTATCACAGCCAATGCGTAACACGCTGATATATCAATGTTGCACATACTAGCGAGACTAGTAAGGCTAATCTCCTAACTGTTGAAAATGTGGCAGTTAGGAGATTTTTCTTGCAACACTGTTGCAAGAAATTTTGCAATTTCTGATGCAAAAACCGTTCAAATTCAGACATTTTGGCATCATAAAATTTTTACAATGTTATTATCTTTGTTCTGCCGCAAAGTCATGGATAGGAAACTGGTGAGGACGAGATTGACCTGATACCAACACCAGAATTCAGATAAGACCTTGAACGCAACCTGCTTGGTCATCCAGTTGGCAAAGTCCGTGCCGTTATTCCAGTTCCATCTGTAAGTTATCTACTCTTTCATCATAAAGTATTTAGGGTAGTTTGGAGAAGAAAATACCCACCCAAGGCATAAAACCAAGGGTGGGTGATGGAAAGATGGATGAGTGATTACTTATTCCTTTGCTCCTGCTAGTTTAAGGAGTTCTACGATTTCTGTGTGTCCTTTGGAAGAAGCCCTATACAACGGAGTGATACCATACTTGTTGTCAGCCTTATTGACATCTGCTCCTTTTGCTATCAACAGTTTAACGATTTCTGTGTGACCATTACCAACCGCAAAAAACAGCGGAGTATTTCCAAATTTGTTTGCTAGATTGACATTTGCTCCTGCTGCAATGAGTGCTTTAACAATTTCTGTGTGACCTCTAGGAGCCGCAGCACACAGCGGAGTATTTCCAAATTTGTTTGCTAGATTGACATTTGCTCCTGCTGTTATGAGAAGCGCGACTGTTTTTACATCGTTTTTCTTACATGCAGCAAGCAATGCCTGCCCATAGTCATCAGGCATGACACCTTGTTCTTCCAATTCCCACTTTGCCATTTGTGGGGGAAGCCAATTGCAAACTCCCACTACCAAAAGCACTACTATTGCCACCAAACTCAACCCAATTAATGACCGCTTGGCAAACTTTGATGCATTGTGCGATTTAGCAGAAGGTTGAGGTTGTCCCGTTTCCTGTGTAGGATTTATCTCTGGGGGAGAATTAAGCGATGGTTGTGACATGGCTTGGAGAGGGTTTGTGTTACCTATCTTATGAAACTACTTTGCCCCAAAAGACTGTTCTCCTAGGGTATAATAAATGTAACATGCTCCCCCCCCACGTCAAGGATAAAAGGAACTAAAATTCAGAATTTTGGAACGAAATTTTGGAACGAGAACAGAAGAATTATCCCTACACCTCACACAGAATCAGGAGTGATGTTGTAGTAATCCTCGGCTTCCGTCTTGGTAATGGCTCTCCGATAGTGTTTCAACAGCATGCCGATGTCCTTGGTAAAGGTCAGTTCAACATCCCTCTGACCACACCACAGAAGAACCCAAGGGCATATTCCCTCACATCTGCAATAGAAGACCAGCCATCAGGAGAGTCAGGATAATCATTGGCTACTTGTTCCACCGTCATTGTTGCGAACGATAATGCGTCCCTTACTTCAAATTCCTTGCCACAGATGTAAAACTTGGCATCAAGAGAGGGTAAGGGAAGTCCATCAAAGGAATGATTACCTATCTCATCCAATGCAGCCAATTCATGCTCATCATCTGTGAAACGACTAACAGTCTTTACCACATCGCCATACCAACACCAGAATTCAGATAAGACCTTGAACGCAACCTGCTTGGTCATCCAATTGGCAAAGTCCTTGCCATTATTCCAGTTCCATCTGTAAGTTATCTACTCTTTCATCATAAAGTATTTATGTAAGATAGATAGAGAAAAGCCCACCCAAGGCGTGATACCAAGGGTGGGAGATGGGAAGATTGTTATTCGCTCGTATTACTCCTTTGCTCCTGCGGCTACCAACAGTTTAACGGTTTCTGGGCTACCATAGAGAGCAGCCCAATACAACGGAGTCTCACCATCCTCGTCAGCCTTATTGACATCCGCCCCTTTTTCTATCAACAATTTAACGGTTTCTGGGCTACCAGAGATAGCAGCCCAAAACAACGGAGTCTCACCATTCTTGTCAGCCTTATTGACATCTGCTCCTGCGGCTACCAACAGTTTAACGGTTTCTGGGCTACCATTGAGAGCAGCAAAATGCAACAGAGTCTTACCATCCTCTTTAGCCTTATTGAAATCCGCCCCTTTTTCTATCAACAATTTAACGGTTTCTGTGTGACCTAAACGAGAAGCCCAAAACAACGGAGTATCACCATCCTCGTCAGCCTTATTGACATCTGCTCCTAAGGCTACCAACAGTTTAACGGTTTCTGTCTGACCTTCGATAGCAGCCGCCTGCAACGGAGTATCACCATCCTCGTCAGCCTTATTGAAATCCGCCCCTTTTTCTATCAACAATTTAACGGTTTCTGTGTGACCTAAACGAGAAGCCCAATACAACGGAGTACCACCAGCCTCGTTAGCCTTATTGACATCCGCCCCTGCTGTCACGAGAAGCGCGACTGTTTTTGCATCACTTTTCTTACATGCAGCAAGCAATGCCTGCCCATAGTCATCAGGCATGACACCTTGTTCTTCCAATTCCCACTTTGCCATTTGTGAGGGAAGCCAATTGCAAACTCCCACTACCAAAAGCACTACTATTGCCACCAAACTCAAAGCATATAATAGCCATTTTTGAGATTTTGATAAATTGCGTGATTTAGTTGAATGTCGTCTCTTTTTCTGCGTATGATTTGTCTCGGAGGGAGAATTAGGCGATGGTTGTGACATGGTTTTGGAGGAGAGAGTGTTGGTGTTACTTATCTTATGAAACGGTTTTGCCCCAAAAAGACTATTCTCCTAGGATGTAAATGAGTGTAACACCTCTATGCTTTCACTACAAGAATAAAAGGAACTAAAATTCAAAATTATATTCAGCTGACTATTCTGCAAGAGAACAGAAAGGCCACCCTTCCGTGGTATCAGAAGGGTGGCCGTTTATGTTCAGATTGGTGTTAAATTATGTCGTTGTGTCAGGATATTTGGTGGAAGTGCCGTATGCGTTTGTTCCTTTTTCACTATCATTGAAAAGCAGCATGCATCCGTATACCAGACTAGGAAGGAAGAGAATCGCTGAAAGTATGTTTCCTAAATCGGGGTCTGCAAAAGCGCTCAGTAATTGCGCTACCAGTGAAATAGCCCATAATACGACTAAAAAGGTTCCCTTATGCCCAATGTCGTGTGCTCTTTTGACACCTATGGGCAAGAAGATGAAAATGCAGGCAGGTATCGTGAGAACTAATGATGTTATCTGGCAAAATTGCTCCAGTTCTTTCATGGGTTCCTCGATATCAGTCTCGTATGTTATTGCTGGAAATGCAGTTGCTACAAGGGTGCTGATGAGTATCGTGCAAAGAATGCCAAAAATCAAACTAGACGAAAGTATGTAAAGGATATACTGCTTTCGTGTAAATCGCCCGCCATAAAGAGACGGTTTGAATAAGGTGGCCCTGGCTATTTCCGGCTTTTGAGGGGAGGCAGGTAAGTTGTCAGACATGGTGTGGAGGATGTTGAGGTGATTATCAGGTGAAATTATTTCTCAAGGAGAGTTCTCTTGAAGCAGATGGAACATAACATGCGTTCCGTATAGAAGTCAAGGATAATGGAGGACGAAGAGCAAATCAGAGCCCATTCTTCTCTGGTTGCTGCTGATAAGGCCATTGTAGGTGGCGGAATATAAACGAAAATCCCCCGCTGCGTGGGAGCAGCGGGGGTGGAAAGGTTCGGTGGTGGTGGGGAGCTGAAGGATTATTCTTCCTCTTCCTCTTCTTCCTCTTCTTCAGAAGAATCTTCCTCTTCATCGGAGGATTCCTCCTCATCAGAGGATTCTTCTTCATCGTCGGAGGATTCCTCGTCTTCCTCGTCGTCAGAGGTGTCTTCTTCGTCTTCATCACCGGCGGTTTCGCCAGCAGCGGCGGCTGAAGCGGCGGCAGTCTTGGCGGCTTCTTCGCGTGCCTGCTTGGCAGCGGCAGCAGCGGCAAGTTCAGCCTCAATTTCCTGCAGAGTCTTGGGCTTGGAAACCAGATATTTTTCATCAATAAGGCCAGTTGCCTTGCGTGCTTCGATGCGGGCTGCATCATAACCAGCCTCGGCCAGATAGGTCATGATGGCATCGGAAAGGGCACGGCGCTGGTTGGTGTCGCACACATACATCTTGTAGGAGCCGATGTAGGGCAGATCCCAGGCGGCAACGCCATCACGAGGAATGAGAATGCCAACGAGATTGGCCTTGCCATCCGTGCAGATACCCCATACGCGCTGGCGACCTCTCGGGGAGGTAAGGGCCACGTAGTACTGCGGGTAGGCGTAGTTGAAATTCTTGATGGTGGAGGTGCGCAGCCAGGTGTCCAGAGCGCGGGCTACGTTGTCGGGCATGGGGCCGGCGGCCGTGCACAGACGATTCTTGGGAGAGGAAGCGTCGTTATAGCTGAAAATGGTGACGTTCGTGCCTTCGCGAAGCTGTTCGGCACGCTTGGAAGCCTGGGAGGTGGTGGCGCAGGAGGTGACGAGCGCCGTAGTAGCGGCAAGACCACAGGCCAGAGCAATGCGTTTGAAGAGATGGAAATGTTTCATGACGTTTCGTTGCTCCTCATTCTAGCCAATATGGAAGGGAAAAGACAAGCAAAAATTTGCATTTTATGCAAAAAAGTAGATTTTTTCAGTTTTCAGGTAGCAGGGATGCGGTTTTTGAGCCAGCATAGGAAGAATGAGCTTGACGCTACGCGCGCAAGGGTGCAGAATGTGGGAAGTTATGATGTTTAATGACCATTTTCGCAAATCCGGTAGCCGCTGTGCCGCAGTTCTGGGCATGGCTGCGGCTTTTTGCCTGAGTTCCTGTGGAGAGAAGGAAGCTGAAGCCGGCGGTGAGACCCCGGCAGAGCAGCCTGCGCCGGTGGAGCAGCCTGCGCCGGCAGAGCAGCCGGCCCCTGCGCCGGAGGCAGCCCCGGCGCCGCAGGGTGATGCGCTGGCGGAGGCCCGCGAGGCGCTGTTCCAGTATGCGGTGTACACGTTAGGTCAGAAGGTGACCAGCCCGGATGAATTCCCCCAGCTGAATTCCATGGTGAAGGATATGCTGGAGATGCTGCACACTTATTATGCTGAGCTGCAGAAGGGTGAGCCCAGCAAGGAACGCGCCCGCCTGGCTCTGCAGATTGCCAGCACCACGCGGAATCTGGGCGCCTTTGCCAAGGCCCAGGGGGAATACGAAAATGCAATGACTGAGCTGGAAAGCCTGCCGGAGGATGTGAAGGCCGAGGCCGAGGTGCAGCGCATGTTCAGCTCCTGCCACAATGGTCTTGGCGTGTGCCTGCTGGCTCAGAGTAAGGCTACGGAGGCTCTGGCCAAGTATGAGGCTGCTCTGGCTGTGGATGAAGCTTTGTTCAAGGCTGTGGCGCCGGCAGAGGGCGAAGCGCTGCCTGAGGGCGAGGTGGAGCCTGGGGTATCCCGCGCTGTGACGGATTTGCTGGATTCCTACCGCTGCCTGGGTGATTGCCAGCGCGCTGTGGACGACCCTGAGGAAGCCCACGCCACTTATACCAAGGGGCATGACCTGGCTCAGCGCCTGAAGCGTCTGTCTTCTGAAATGTCTATTGCATATGTGAAGCTTCTTACCTCCCTGGGTAATCTGGATAATTCCATGGGCAAGTCCAAGGAGGCTATGGGCTCCTGGGTGATTGCCGCCCGGATTTGCCAGAGCCTGAATGGCAGCAGCCCCAAGCTGGATGTGAAGGCCGAGACCAAGCGCTGCTTTGATGCGCTGCTTCCCGCTATTCAGTCTGTGGGCCAGAAGCTGCAGGCAGAGCAGGATGCTGCCAAGCAGAAGAGCGAGGAGGAAAAGGCTGCTGCCGAGGCTGCTGCCGCTGAGAATGCTGCTGCCGAGAAGGCCGCTGCAGAGCGCCTGGCTGCAGAGCAAAAGGCTGCTGAGGAGAAGGCTGCGGCAGAGGCTGCTGCACAGGAGGCTGCCAATAAGCGTGTGCGCAACCGCCGCCGTCGATAATATCGCCTTTGTTCCGTGGCTCAATTCTTGATTTCATTACCGGCACTGGAGCGCAATGCCCGCCTTCTGCAGGAGGTGGCTGTTGCTTCCGGTGCTCATTTGTTGGTGGCGCTCAAGGCATTTTCCACTACGGGGGCTCTGGCGGCTCTGCGGCCCTATGCGGCGGGGTGCTGTGCTTCCGGGGTGTATGAGGCCCGGCTGGGTGCCCGCCACCTGGGCGGGCATGTGGCGGTTTATTCCCCGGCCTACCGGGAGTCTGAACTGGCCGAGCTGTTGGAGTTTGCCCACCATATCGATTTTAACAGCGTGCCGCAGTGGCAGCGCTGGCGGGCGGCCTGCCTGGCGCATCCGCGCGTGCAGAGCGGGGAGCTGCAGCTGGGGCTGCGCATCAACCCGTGTTTCTCAACGGGGCATACGGCTATTTATGACCCCTGCGTGCCGGGTTCCCGCCTGGGAATTCCGGCAGAGCAGCTGCAGGGGGTGGATTTGACCGGCATTTCCGGGCTGCATTTCCACACGCTTTGTGAGCAGGGGGCCCAGGAGCTTATTGATACCTTCCGGGCATTTGAAAAGCAGTTCGGCGATTTGCTTGCAAGCCCGCAGATCCGCTATCTGAACCTGGGGGGCGGCCACTGGATTACCAAACCGGATTATGACCGCGCGGCGCTTGTGAGGCTGCTGCAGGAGATTCGGGAGATGTATAAGGTGGAGGTGTATCTGGAGCCGGGTGAGGCCTGGGCTATTCACACCGGTGTGCTGCGTGCCCGTGTGCTGGATGTGTTCGAGTCGCTGGGTTACCGCCATGCTATTCTGGATGTGAGCGCCAGTGCCCACATGCCCGATGTGCTGGAAATGCCCTACAGGCCGGATGTTTTTGTAGTGCGTTCCGGCGGCGCCGGGGTGCCGGCTGTCGCTCTGCCCGGGGAGGAGTATGCCCCCGCTGGGGAGGCCGGTGAGCGCGCGTATACATACCGCCTGGGGGCGCCTACCTGCCTGGCGGGAGATGTCATCGGCGATTATTCTTTCGACCACCCTCTGCAGGTGGATGATATCATCGTGCTGGATGATATGAGCCATTACACCATCGTGAAGACGACGCATTTCAATGGTGTGCCGCACCCGGATATTGCGCTGCTGCAGGCGGACGGCGGTATCGTGGTGAGCAAGCGCTTCTCCTATGCCGATTTCGAAAACCGCCTGGGGTGATGCAGAGATTCAGCCCGTTTCTCTTTACTACGTTATATAATATCTACAAAATTCAGTATGTCTAGTTCGTTTGGTTCCGTTTTCAAAATCAGTACCTGGGGTGAGTCTCATGGTGTGGGGGTTGGTGTGGTGATTGATGGCTGCCCGGCCCGTGTGCCGCTGGACCGTGAGATGATTCAGGCTGAGCTGGACCGCCGCCGCCCGGGGCAGAGCGATATTGTGACCCCGCGTAATGAGTCCGACACGGTGGAGATTTTGTCGGGGGTGCTGGATGGCCTTACCCTGGGCACGCCGATTGCGCTTTCCGTGCGCAACAAGGACCACCGCTCTACGGCGTATGATGAAATGCAGCATACGTACCGCCCCTCGCATGCCGATTTCTGCTATGATGAGAAGTACGGCATCCGCGCCTGGGCAGGTGGTGGCCGCGCAAGTGCCCGCGAGACGATTGGCCGCGTGGCGGCCGGGGCTGTGGCCCGTGCGGTGGTGCGCGCGCTTTATCCGCAGGTGGAGGTGCTGGCCTGGGTGCAGCAGGTGCATCATCTCGTCTGCCCTACGCCGGCAGCAGAGGTGGATGCCGCGGTGGTGGAATCAAATGTGGTGCGCACGGCAGATGCCTCCATGGCTGAGCAGATGGCCGATGCCATTCGCGCAGCCCGCAGTGCAGGGGATTCCCTGGGCGGCGTGGTGGCCTGCACGGTGCGCAATTGCCCGGTGGGCCTGGGTGACCCGGTGTTCGATAAGCTGGAGGCTACGCTGGGGCACGCGATGCTCAGTATTCCTGCCTGCAAGGGCTTTGAGGTAGGCAGCGGTTTTGCCGCTCCGCAGTTCCGCGGCAGCGAGCATAATGATGCTTTCTACATGGAGGGCGACCGCGTGCGCACCCGCACGAATAACTCCGGCGGCATTCAGGGCGGTATCTCCAACGGTGAGGATGTGAATATGCGCCTGGCGTTCAAACCTACGGCTACTCTCATGATAGAGCAGCAGACGGTGAATGACGAGCACCGCGATACCACGCTGCGCGGCAAGGGCCGCCACGATGCCTGCGTGCTCCCCCGCGCTGTGCCGGTGGTGGAAGCCATGGCCTGGATTGTCCTCTGCGACCATGTCCTGCGCCAGCGCGCGGTGAGGATTGACTGAGCGTTCTCTTCTGCATAGAGCTTGTGACAAAAGCCACCTGAGTCTTCGGGTGGCTTTTGGTGTACCATAGTCGCTTTCGATATCGCGGGTGATGGAAATCCCGACGCGAGGTTACACGAAAAAAGGCACTCCGAATGGAGTGCCTTTTTTCGTGTAAAACGAAGCGGACGGGGCTCGAACCCGCGACCTCAGCCGTGACAGGGCTGCGCTCTAACCAAACTGAGCTACCGCTCCGTCGGTTTTACCGTGTCACCCACTTTGCAGCGGGGACGGGCGGATTATACAGATACCCCGGCGATATTTCAAGCCTTTTTTTCAAAAAAATGAATTTTGTACTGTAAAAACCCGAAAAATCACCAAATTTTGATTTGGCGGGCAACTGTTTTTGTCGGAGCAAGGGACTTCAGTCCCTCATCGCTTGAGTTTTCGGGACTGAAGTCCCGTGCTCCGAAAGATTTGAGCCCCCGCCAAATCCCCTTAGCGGGCTGCTGGCTCCAAAACGGTGTTGATAATGCAGTCAAATGCGAAATCTTTGGGACACATGTGCAAAAATCGAGAAAAAATCAAAAAATGCAAAAAAAGATGAAAATTTGTCTTGACTCTGAGGGTTGGGTGGTGTATACTGCGCTCACCGCGACACAGTAGCGGTTCCTGAAAAGGAAAAAGCGCCCGTAGCTCAATTGGATAGAGCATCTGACTACGGATCAGAAGGTTTGAGGTTCGAATCCTCACGGGCGTGGTTCTCGCAAGGAAGAATCAAAAATGCCGGTTCGATTCAACGAAACCGGTTTTTTTGTCCACTAATCCTGTGAGGAATGAACATGGGGGCGTCCCGGTTTCGACTGAACATTCGAGGCGCCGGCTGCATGTGGAGGTTGATCGGCTGGCCTCCTTAAAAGCCGCTCAAAAGATTAAGTGCCTATTCTAAGAACGAATACGCCATGGCTGCGTAAATAACGCGCCTTGCGCCGATTCCCGACGCCTACTAGGGATGACGCGCCTAGCTCAGTAGGCAGGTGCCCGGCGGGGGAACCGCGCCGGGTATGACATCCACAGGTTCCTGGCTATGGTGAAAGGCTGACGCGGAGCGGATCACCGGCGAGATGCAGCAATCCGCGTCTGAACATGGAGATGCTTGCGTCAACAGTGTCCAGGACAGGGGTTCAACTCCCCTCGCCTCCATTTATCAATAATTTCGGCCTGGCAAGCCCCTGCGGTTTGCCAGGCCATTATTTTTTCACGCAGATGATGATACAGGAAGACCCTTTCGCCTACCGTCGGATATTCAATTTATCGCTCTCTTACGGGGCGGTGGTGCTGGCGTTTCTGAGTTATGAGCCCCTGGAACAGTTGCTGAGTGAGCCTGTTACCCTGGAGCGCGTGCGGGAGACCGCAGGTGCCATTGGTGCGCTGATTCCGGCTGGCATGGCGGTGGCTGCCGTGGTGGCAGGCATGGTGCGCAAGGTGTTGTTCACCTATGGCGGGGTAAGCCGCCGCAGCCTGTGGGTGGTGTTTCTGGTGGGTACGTTCTGGCACCTGCCGCTCACCCTGCTGCTGGCGCATGCTGCGGCACCGCACGAGCCGGAGGCCTGGCAACTCCCCCTGTGGTTCACCGGCATAGGCGCGGTGGCATCCCTTGTGCTGCTGCTGGCGCTTCGCCGCCTTCCGCACGCACGATGAGGGTATAATGAAAAGGCGTTGGTCGTTTCTTTGCTCGGTTCGGGGGGCGCAAATCAGGCCGCACCGGTATTCCCGATGCGGCCTGGAAAAATTGCCAGAGTATAAATGCTTGTACCTTATGCTTTCAGCTCGTTGCCCAGCTCGATGATGGAGTATTCGCCCGGGCTCAGGCGGTAGACAATCTGCAGCACATTGCGGCGTGCGTTACGATACAGCACGAAGGGCTTGCCGGAGATTTCCAGCTCCATGATGGCGTCTTCCTTGTACATAGTGCGCAGGTCGTAGCCCTCGCGGGAAATACGCACCGGCTTCGGGTCCTCCGGGGCTTCGATGTCTACATCGTAGTCCAGTACTTCCTCCTCGTACACCTTTTCGTCCAGCTTGCGGATGCTCTGTGAGCGGTGCGGGCGGTAGTGCTTCATGAGGCGGGTCTTGTGCTTGCGCATGCGGCGCATAATCTTGGTCACCGTTTCATCGATGGCGGCATACAGGTCAGCGCAAGAGGTAGATGCCTGGATAGTGATATGATCAGCGCAGAACAGCACAATCTCGGCCATCTGACGATCCTTCTGTACATCCACCACTACTCGGGCTTCCACAATCTTCGGGTAATCGATGTGGATGGCTTCGATTTTCTTTGTAGCGAAATCGCGGATGGCATCAGTCACTTCAATATGACGGCCCGTAACAGTAATATTAGTATCACTCGGCATGGTTGTTACCTCTTTCTATTGGTTTGGTTGGTTTTTCTGTGCAGAATAAGCAACGCATAGCTGCCTTTCTGCAATACTCATCATAACCTGCTTTGTGATTTTTGCAAGATAATTCTGCTGTGAACCCGAAAAATTCCACATGTGTCCCAAAGATTTCACAATTGACTGCGTTATCAACACCGTTTTGGAGCCGGCCCCCTCTTTATCCGCTAGATGGCGATTTGTGGGGATGATGGCTCGCGTCAGCGAGCGGAATTCTAAAGCCCGTGAAACGGGCGGCCTATCAATAGCGAGGCGGTGGAGCGCACCGTGCGTCAGCATGGTGCGCGTAACCCCTCGTAAAGAAAAATAAGGA
>JAFYWX010000088.1 GCA_017546445.1 Akkermansia sp.
GCATATGTAGCAACCCTCTCTGTCACCCGTTCCACGGGTTCCTATTCCTTATTTTGCTTTACGAGGGGTTACGCGCACCATGCTGACGCACGGTGCGCTCCACCGCCTCGCTATTGATAGGCCGCCCGTTTCACGGGCTTTAGAATTCCGCTCGCTGACGCGAGCCATCATCCCCGCCAAATCGCCATCTTTAGCGCATAAAGAGGGGGGGGCTGGCTCCAAAACGGTGTTGATAATGCAGGCAATTGTGAAATCCTTGGGACACATGTGCCGCAAGGCTCCATAGATTCTGCAAGCAATACGCCCTTTGTGCCTCGCCGAGACAGGAAAGTTCCTCTGCTCTGACAAAGGCAGTCGCCCGAAAAATCCCAATCTTACAGAATTTGTATAAATCCTTGTCGTGAAGGAACTCAGCGTTTGTTCCGATAGGGTGCACCGCCCACGCTGCTGGCGGGAACGGCCTCATCATTCGTGATGCGATACCCCTTGTAGGGGCCGGATTTCATGTATCTGCAGGAGCAGAGCAGGCAGGTAGCAGTGCAGAGAAGCAGGGCGATGCGGGTCATGATACAGTGAAAAAGGATTCAACCAGCGGTTTGCCGCTGGAGGTGGGAACAATATAGAGCCCGTAGCGGGCGCGGGTGCAGGCGGTGTACAGTTCCTTCAGGTCGAAGCCGCGGCTTTCTCCCAGCCCGATGATATCGGTGAGGATGATGTAGGCCGCTTCCTGGCCCTTGAAGGATTTGATTGTGGAAGAGAAAATATGTGTTGAACCCGGGCGTCGGCATGCTGCCCGGCGCGCTGCTGCCTCGGCGGGCGATTCATCCGCCGGTGCCACCGCAAGCTCAGGAACCAGGGAGAGAGAGCAGCGCGGATGTGTGCTGCGCCAGGGCGAAAGCACCACAATATCGCTGGTCACTGCGCCGTTTTTTTCATTCATCAGCTGGTGGATGATGCGCTGCACTTCTGTGGCGCGTTCCTGCGGAGAGTCTGCGGGAGCGGAGAGGTGGATGCCAGCGCCGGTCATGGGCAGAATTGTCATATCCTGCTCTGTTTCGGGCAGCATGGCGCGGCTGTAGCCGGCAATCTGGCGGGCATTGCGCAGGTTGGCGTTCAGTCGCACTCGGGTGGGCAGTTCCGGCATCTGGTGGTAGCGGGCATATAAATCCTGGTGCTTGTCGGCAAAGGCATAGAGCTTACCGTCCGGGCGGAGCAGGGCGCGGATAATCTGCCACCAGATATCCCGGAAATCCTGTGCCTCGTCCACGAAAATGGAATCATACTGCGGGAGCCCGGGCTGGGTGAGTATGAGCTGCAGCGTTGCTTCCGGCAGCCGGTCGCCCTGGCCATCGTAATTAACCAGATGCCCCAGCTGCTTCGGCAGGAGAATGTGCTCGATGCAGAAATCGTGGAAGGTGCTTACCTGCAGAATATCTGCCTGCTCGGCAAGTAGCGGGTGCTGCCGAAGCTCATAGGCCATGGCGTGGTTGAAGCACAGCATCAGGATGCGGTGCTGCCCATCGCGCGGCATTTCCGCCGCCTGGCGGGCGGCCTCGGCACAGGCCATGACCGTTTTGCCGGTCCCGGCGCAGCCTTCTACGCGGATGCCTCCGGTGCTTTCGTAGAGCGCGGGCAGCAGATTCAGAATGGGGGAAGTGGTGGCATCCATTTCCTGCAGATAGTTCTGCAGACTCATGTGAAAAAGCACGCTGGGCGCCAGCGCTTCCTTTATCTTGCTGACCCGGTGGCCGGACATCCGCTCCGGCTGGTTCAGGATAAAAAGAGCCTCGATGCTCTGCTGCAGCTGCTGCAAAGCACTGGCTCCACAGAGATAGAGCGAGCCGAAGGGCAGGTTATGCGCACTTTCGGCATCCGGCACGCCCTGGGTGAGGATGGCCAGGTGGCGGTGCTCCGGCCAGCGGTGCGGGGCCTGGGGCAGGCAGGCGCAGCGGGCCAGACTGCGCATCAGCTTCTGCAGGGCGATGTTGGCCTGCTCCAGGGGCGCGTGGGTGTGGCTCTGCCATTCATCGGCATTGTGGCGGCGGCTTTGCCAGCGCCCGTTCTGAATGCGAATCTGAGGCCAGTCCTTCACCTCGATGACCACAATGCCGCGTTCTGGCACCAGCACCACGAAATCGGCTTCGTAATGCACATAGCGGTTATCCTCCCGGTAATCTTCCTTGCAGCTATGGAATACAACCCAGTTTTCCGGGAGTCTCGCCATGGCATCATATACCAGCCGCTCGCCGCGCTGGATATTCTGCACCGGGATTCTGGATAACACCTGCGCCATGGCCGTGGAAATCAGCCTTGTTTCTTTTTGCGAGTGGTCTGCTTGCGCGTCGCTGTGCCGGCAGCTTTCTGTTTTCTGCCAGCCGCTTTGCGCGGCTGCTTCTGGTTCTGCGGCTTCGGGTGTCGCTCTTTGAGGGTAAAGCCCAGCAGCGTCAGCACCAGACCGGTGCCCAGCTGCATGCACTGCCAGCCCCAGATGAAATTCCATTTGTTGATGTGCGCGCGGCTGGGGTCGAGGGCAGGGGTGATGACCTCCACCTGCTGGCCCACGGTGTAGTCCGTATCATCCGCATCCGTCATCATGCGGTCGATAACCAGCCCGCCCGGCACGGTGTAGCGCACGATGGGGGAATAGGAGGGCGTGCCACCCAGCGCCAGGATGCCATTCTCCAGCGCATCGCCTGTGGATTCAAACGGCTTCTGCACCACATCTGTCACCGTGGCGGTTACCACCACACACTCATGCACATACATGGCGGTGCGCACCAGCTTGTACAGCGAAAAAACAGTCAGCGCAAGCCCCAGCGCGAGCATGAGCCTGCTGGCGCGTTTTCCCACCAGTTTACAAATGAATTGCCTGAGCATATCAATTAACAGCTACTCGGTGTTCAAAGGATTCCACGCGACCTCGGGAGGTGCAGCCACGAGCCCACTGGAGCACTACGGCGGTATCCGGCATAGCTGCAGCGGCGCGGGCGGAAAGCGCGCGGTGGCGCGGGCGGGCCAGGGTGGTCTGCGGCAGGGTAGCCAGCAGGGTGCGGGCCTCATCGGTGCTCAGTCGGAAAATCTCATCCGCCCGGGGCATTTCAGCCAGTGCTTCTTCATCGGCATCCAGACAGCGGATACCCACGCCATAGCGCGTGGCCAGGTCGGTAAGTTCGTCCTCATTGGCGGCGCCGGGCAGGATAAGCAATTCGCATTCCTGTGCCCACTGACCACAGGCCAAGGCACGGAAGAAGGCCTGTCGGCAGCTGTCCTCATCTTCCGCAAAGCCCACGCAGATAGCGCGGAAGGAAAGTTCCTCCGCATCTCCCTCCATGATGTAGGCGCCCTCTTCATCCCAGGCACCGGCGGGCCACTGCACGGCCACCAGATCCGGGTGTCCCCAGCTTTCGTCCCCTTCTACCGGGTAGACGAAAACGCCCTGACCGGCGGTATCATACAGACGTACAGCCAGCGCCATGGCCTTGTGCAGAGAGGTTTCGCCCTCTGCATTGCCGCCAAAGACATTCTGGAGATTCGGTTCATCCCCCTCCGTGCGCAGGTAATAGCCCTGGCCGTTTTCTACGCGCGCCAGGCAGGAATCCGCATCCAGCACCATGAAAGAGAACTGTGAGCGCAGCGAGTGGTCGGAGTATTCATCTCCCAGCACTTCGCGCACACGCGCAATCAGCTCTTTACCCTTGATGGCGGATTCCGCATTCTCAGGCAGCAGCGCCGGCAGAATCTCGTCCAGTTTTTCTCGTAAGCCCATTTTGAAGGATTAAGGATTAGGGATTAAGGATTAGTGTTTGGCCTCTCGTAATTTTCGGGTTATCGTGAGACTCGACGCAGTCATGATTGCCGTTAATTGTCTGGACTCATCGAGTAACGATTCCAGTTTTCCAGGTTGTACAATGTCGGCCTCGATTAAATATTCCATCCAGAGAGTGCTTTCATCCGCCTCCTCCTGGCAGATTTTCAGCTTGTTGAGGAGATCCCGATCACTCTTGGCAAGACACGCTGCGCGGTAGTTTGCTGCAACTGAAGTTGCGCATCGTATAAGCTGCTTGCCGATTATCTGGGCGTCGGCTTGTAGGGGAAGACTTTGAAATAAGCGGATTGCCCGCAGCCCGAACGCTTTTGTCCGGTCGCGCAATGCATCATACCGCTCACTCTTGTAGTTCACCATAGGAGAAAATTAGTCCTTAATCCCTAATCCTTAATCCTTATTTTCTGAGTTGCACACCTGCGAGTTTCAGATTCGGGTCGACCGGGGTGTCGAGCGGGGAAAAATCGCCGGCCTTGGCACGGAGCATGCCGGCAAAGGCAATCATGGCGGCGTTGTCGGTGGTGAGACTATTCGGGGGCAGAATAAGCTCGATGCGGCGGCGCTTGCAGGTTTCCTGAAGCTGGCGGCGCAGGCCGGTGTTGCAGGAAACGCCGCCGGAAACAGCCAGTACCTTGTGACCGGTCTTGCGCATGGCCTTCATGGCCTTGTGCAGCAGCACATCGATGATTGCCTGGCGAACGCCGGCGCAGAGGTCGCACATGGTCTGTTCGTCTAAATCATGCGGGTTGCCGCTGGCTACCAGCTTGGGCAGGGTGTAGAGCACGGCGGTTTTCAGCCCGGAGAAGGAGAAGTCCAGGTGGTCTTCGTGCATCATGGGGCGGGGGAGCTTGAAGCGCTCCGGGTCGCCTTTTTCTGCCAGCTTGTCAATTTCCGGGCCGCCAGGGTAGGGCAGGTCAAGCATTTTGGCCACCTTGTCGAAGGCTTCGCCGGCGGCATCATCGCGGGAGCGGCCCAGCAGGGTGTAATTTCCTGCACCCTGAACATCAATGATGAGGCTGTGGCCACCGCTTACCACCAGGCTCAGGTGGGGAATGAGCCCCGCCGGGTGGGTGATGAAGGGGGAAAGCATGTGCCCCTCCAGGTGGTTGACGGCGACAAATGGCTTGCGGGCTGCCAGTGCCAGGGCCTTGGCGGCAGTGTTACCCACCAGCAGGGCGGCCACCAGACCGGGGCCGGCCGTGCTGGCAAAGACATCCACCTGGTGAATGCTGCGGTCTGCTTTTTCCAGAGCCTCCTGCAACACGGCGGGTAGGTTGGCGGAGTGATTGCGCGAGGCGAGCTCGGGAATCACGCCGCCGTACATGCGGTGCAGGGGAATCTGCGTGGAAATGACGGAGCTGAGCAGCTGCGGCTGCCCGCTGCCGGTGTCCTCGATGAGGGCCACAGCAGTTTCATCACAACTCGATTCGATTCCCAGTACCAGCATGTTACTTCTTGCTTGCCGCCTTGCGGTGTTTAATCTTGGGTTCGGCCTTGCCCAGCACCACATCCTCCGTAATGGTTACGGTATCAATGGTCTTATCGCTGGGAACCTTGTACATGACATCCAGCATCAGGTTCTCGAAGATGCCGCGCAGGGCGCGGGCGCCGGTGCCGCGTTCAATAGCCTGTTTGGCCATGGCGCGCAGGGCATCGTCCTCCACCTTCAGCTTGGCATTGTTCATGGCCATGAGCTTGGTGTACTGCTTTACGAGGGCGTTCTTCGGCTCGGTGAGCAGGTGCATGAGCTGGTCTTCCGTGAGGGTGGTCAGCGGGGTGAAGATGGGCAGACGGCCCATGAGCTCGGGAATCATGCCGAACATGAAGAAGTCCTCCGGCATGGCCTTGGAAAGAATCTCCTCCTCGGTGTATTCCTTGGCATCGCGGTCTTCCTCCACCGCGGCAAAGCCCATGGCAGAGGAACCGATACGCTTGCGGATGATGCCTTCCAGCCCCACAAAAGCGCCACCGCAGATGAAGAGGATATTCTCCGTGTTCACGCGGATATACTGTTCATTGGGGTGCTTGCGGCCACCCTTGGGCGGAATGTTACATTCCGTGCCTTCCACAATCTTGAGCAGAGCCTGCTGCACGCCTTCGCCGGATACGTCGCGGGTGATGCTGACATTCTGTGTCTTGCGGCCAATCTTGTCGATTTCGTCCACGTAGATGATGCCGCGCTCTGCCTTGGCCACGTTCATATCGGCAGCCTGGAGAAGACGCAGCACAATGTTTTCCACGTCCTCGCCCACGTAGCCGGCCTCCGTCAGCGTGGTGGCGTCCACAATGCAGAAGGGAACGTCCAGAATTTTAGCCAGGGTCTTGGCCAGCAGGGTCTTGCCGCTTCCGGTGGAGCCGGCCATGAGAATGTTGCTCTTCTCGATTTCCACGCCGTCATCCGTCTTGGGCTGGCGCAGGCGCAGGTAGTGGTTATAAACGGCTACGCAGAGGGTTCGCTTGGCGCGCTCCTGGCCGATGACGTAGGCATCGAGCATCTTGTGCATCTGCTCCGGGGTGGGCAGCTCATCCTGATTGATGGTCTGCACCTCCAGCACGGGGGAATCGTCCGTCTGCTCCTGCGGCACGATTTCCGGGTGCGTACCCTTGATGAGAGCCAGAATGCGGTCAGCTGCCACATCGCCCATTTCTGAGCGGAACATGTGGTAGGTCATGCCCTCAACGCACTGGAAGCAGATGTGGGTTCCATCCAGCGAGAGCATGGGGCGCCCATCGTTCTCCTCACCGCCGCAGATGGAGCAAATTTTGGTCCTTTTAGCCATGGGGAGCGGGGGTTACTTCTTCTGCGTGGGCGTGTGCTCCAGAATGCGATCTACCAGACCATAGGCGAGTGATTCCTCGGCGGTCATGTAGTTATCGCGATCCTGATCCTGCTTCACGGTGTCGAAATCCTTGCCGGTGTGCTGGGAGAGGATGCCGGTGAGACGCTTATCCAGGCTGAACATGAACTTGATGGTGCGCTCTACATCGGCAGCTGTACCCTGGGCACCACCGCGCACCTGGTGAATCATCACATGGGAGTTCGGCAGGCAGAAACGCTTGCCCTTGGTGCCGGCAGCCAGCAGCACAGAGGCCATGCTGGCTGCAATGCCGATGCAGTAGGTGTTGATATCGCAGGAGACGAACTGCATGGTGTCGTAAATGGCCAGACCTGCGGTTACGGAACCACCGGGAGAATTGATGTAGATGTGGATATCCTTTTTCGGGTCGGTCATCTGCAGGAAGAGAAGCTGGGCAATCACCGAATTGGCCACAGTGTCATCGATTTCCGTGCCAATGAAGATGACTCGGTCGAGCAACAGACGGGAGTAGATGTCATAGGCGCGCTCGCCCTGGCTGGTCTTCTCGATGACGGTGGGAATGTAGTAGTTCTTGGGGGTGTCCATAACGTGTTGATGGCACACTTTAGCATATGTACTGCGACCGGAAAAGGGTGAAGTGTTGCATACTGGCACGTATGCCACAGTTTCAGGCCATATCTGGAAGTACAGTTGACAAATGTGAAGTTCCGATAAATCGGAACAGCCCGGCAAATGGCGATTTATCGGATAGGTGGCGAGACACAGGCTCGCGGAATTCTGAAGCCCGTGGAACGGGCGACATACCAATAGCGAGGGGTGGAGCCGTCACGCTTTAGCGGGGCGAGCGTAACCCCTCGATTGCGTAAAAATAATATCGGAACCCGTGAAACGGGTGACAGAA
>JAFYWX010000033.1 GCA_017546445.1 Akkermansia sp.
GGATGCGACGCTGCTGCGGACGCGGTATGTGGACCAACGAGGGGTCAGAAACGCGCAGCGTTTCTGGGGCCAGTCCGAACGCAGTGAGGATATCGTCGCGGCATAAGCCGCGATATCGTCCACGCGCAGCGTGGATTTCGTCGCCGCTTCTGCGGCGATTTCGTTAACCGTTTTTCCGAGGGTGAAGCCTACCCATGGATTGGGAAGAAGATATGCAACTGCCGACTGGGAACGAAATCCGGGCGTTGCCCGACCAGCCGTCGCTGTCTTACGACAGCTTCGGCTTGGCAAGCGAAATCCGACCTTCGGTCGGACGGGGGCAGAGAGAAGTTCGCGAGCAGAGCCCCACGAAATGTGATGACTATGAGTCATCACAGGAAGACTTACCACGGCGTTTATTGCGGTCTGCGGCGCGTTTTTCGGCTCGTGTTCTTGGCTTGGGGAGGCGGGGGCGCTTGGGCAACGGGAGTTCCCAGAAGGCGGCGGCAGCGGCGGTGGTGATATTTCCGAGGTTGAGGTATCGGTTGAAAAGGAGCCTTGCGGTACTGTGCCCCATTTCGAGCTGAAGGCGGTGAATATCCTTGAAGTAACGCAGATGGTAGGAGGCGAAGGTGTGGCGCAGGGCATCAGCGCGCCAGGGGTTGAGTCCGGCAGCCTGGCGCAGCGCATACCAACGGCGAATCCAGTTGGCTGGAGCCACAGGGGCATCAGGCTCATTCCCGGGGCGGAAGCGCTCCAGCCAGCGCCGCAGAATGGGAAGGATGGTTATCAACCGTGCACCGCCGGTTTTGCTTACCCTGGGCAGAACACGCACCACGGAATCCTCCAAATCCACCTCTGACCAGCGGAGTCGCGTCACTTCTGTGGGGCGCATGCCTCCCCAGAGCATGAGGCCCACGGCCGGCGCACAAGCGCAGTGTTCCAAGGTAGCGCAGGTCTCCAGCAGGCGGCAGATCTGCGCCATGGACAGGGTGGAGACCATTTCTTCCGTTTTCCGGAAAACCTGCACACGGGCTACAGGGTTCTCCCGGCACCAGTTCTGCTGCAGCGCGTAGGCAAAGAAACAATGCAGCAGTCGGCGCGCCTTGTCCAGCGTATGCGCGGTCCGATAAGTGCGGGTCATGAGCTCCAGGCAATCTCTGGTGCGCAGGCTGCGCACAGAGCGAGTCTTGTATGCCGGGGACAGGCGCAGCATGCGCCCCAGCACATTTTTATATTCCCGGTATGAGGCTGGGCGAAGGTCTATCTTCTGTTCAATAAACTGCTCGACAGCCGATTCAAACGGCACGGTGTATGATGCATCCTCGTACACATCTGCCCCCATATCATAAATACGGGTCAGATTAGTAGCCGTGCAGCGCACCTTCGGCAGGCGCTGCTGGGTTATCTCGCAGATATTGGACACCAGACGGGCGGCGGCATCTGGCGACAACGGGGTTCCGGCAAATCCGCCGCCTTCGCAAGCAGAGTTGTTAGACATAGGTGAAATGGAGTAGTCGCGAATAATCTAACATATAACCCTCCAGGCCGTGCTCACTTTTCTTACACAGAACACATGCAAGACACAAAGTATCAACACATCCTGCCAACAGCTCATATCAGCAGTCGTCCACCACTGGCGGGCATATCAGCAAATCCCGCTCACAGTCGGCTCATCGGCAGGCCTTTATCACGGAAATTCCAGCCCGACGGCGAGCAAAAAAACAGCAAACCGCCTTTCCGGGAGAGGAAAGGCGGTTTGAAACAGGAAACAGACCTGAAGGATCAGGGCTTCACCACGGAAGCAAGCACCACAGTACCGTTGAAGGGGGTGCTCACGTTGGCGGGCAGCTCTACCTGAGCCAGACGGAAGGATTCCTTCATGCCCACGCCGGAGATGTCGGCCTTGATGCAGCAGGGGATGTCCTTCACAGCGCACTTCACGGGCATCTCGTGCACGATCTGGTGCACAACGCCACCCATGGCAGCACCGGCGGGGGTGCCCACAAGCTTCACCTGCACGCGGGTCTTCACCACGGTGTCGGGGGTCACGGCGCAGAAGTCAACGTGGTTGGTGGTGTCGGTCAGCCAGTTGCGCTGCACGTCCTTCACCAGGGTCAGGATGGTCTGACCGTCGAGCTCGAGGTTCACGAGGATGGAGTCGGTGTCCACGGAGGTGAACAGAGCGCGCACATCAGCCGTCTTGAGCTGAATGTTGATGTTCTCAGCCACGGCGGAACCGTACACCACGCCAGGAAGGTAACCCTGAGCGCGCAGGGCGTTGAGCTTACCAGTACCGATGGCCTCACGCTTGGTGGCCTTAAGGGAATATGTCGTCATAGTTGTAATTCTTTCTATGTCTTGAAATTGAGGTTTGTTTGGAGTTCTTCCGACGTCGGTGCGCACAGGTCACCCGCCGGGCTTACGCACCCAGCCAGCGAAGCAGGGTGGACGCACAGGATACGCTTTATTTAGGAAAAGTCAAGTGAAATTTAGCGAAACGGCGCAGTTTTCCCTTGAAAAAACAAGCATTTAGGCCTAGTATGAATGGCGATGAAACGATTTTCCCTGGTACTGACCCTGGCAGCCCTGGCAACAAGCAGCTCCTGCATGCAGATGCGACAGAATGCAGTGGGGCCGATTCCGCCCCCAGCAAAAGAGACCAAGGCCCGCCCCCTCAGCCCTGAGGAGGTGCGGTATTATACGCTGCCCCAGCCTGTGCAGAACTGATTCCGGCGGGCTGTTAAAGCAGCTCGCGCAGCACCTCAATGCAACGGGCATTCTCCTGCGCGTTGCCGATGGTGATGCGGATGTACTCCGAGAGCCCGTATGCAGCCATGGGGCGCATGATAACGCCCTTTGCCAAGGCCTTGCGGAACACCTCCACTCCATTTCCCACATTCGCGAGAATGAAGTTCGTGTGGCTGGGCACATACTCAAGCCCCTTTTCCTCAAAGAACTGCACGTATGCCTGGCGGCCTTCGCGCACCATCTGCACCGAGCGGGCAATATGCTCCTTGTCATCCAGCGCGGCCAATGCGCCCACCTGGGCAAACAGGTTCACATTGAACGGAGAACGGGCCTTGTTGAGCAAGTCTGCAATCTCCGGGGTGGTGATGGCATAGCCGCAGCGAGCGCCAGCCAGGCCATACGCCTTGGAGAAAGTACGCAGCACCGCCACCTGCTTGCCGGACTTCACAAATTTGACACTATCTGTAGGCTCACCGGCAAATTCGATGTAGGCCTCATCAATGGCCACCACCACATGCTCCGGCACGCGGGAGATGAACGACTCCAGCTCTGCCTGAGTCACCATGGTACCCACAGGGTTTGTGGGGTTGGTGATGAACACCAGGCGGGTGCGCGGCGTAATGGCCGCCAGCATAGCCTCCAGGTTATGAGTCCACTTATCCCGGTTGGGGATAGAGATATAATCCGCCCCCAGCAGCTTAGCCACAATGGGGTATAAGGTAAAGGCATAGTCAGCGGCAATCACCTCCGTGCCGGGGCGCAGGAAAGCATGGCCCAGGAGCTCAATCAGCTCACTGCTGCCATTGGCCACCACCGTGTTGGCAAAATCGACGGCGTGCTCAGCCGCAAGGCGGCTACGCAGCGCAAACGAGGCGCCATCCGGATAAATATGAGCACCCGCTGCCGCCTGCTGCATGGCCTGAACCGCCAGGGGAGACGGCCCCATGGAATTCTCATTGGAAGCCAGCTTTACAATCTCCTCCGGGCGCAGCCCGAGTTCGCGCGCCGTCTCCTCGATAGGCTTGCCGGGCTGGTAGGCCACCAGCTCAAAAACATTCTGATTGGCGTAGGAAATGATGCTCATAACAGTTGCACACCATTATACCCCTGCCCCAGCCAGGGGCAAGCACTCATTCCGCCATATCAATCAAAAAGATTCGGGTAGGAGCGCAGGGCCAGTTCCTTGGAAAGCGCGCGGATGGTGCGGGAATCCTCCGCCTGCAGCGCCAGCTCAGCCATCTGGCGGCATTCCTCATAATTCAGATGACGAATGGCAAAGCGTATCAACGGCAGCAGGTTAGAACCAACGGAAAGTTCCGTGGCCCCGAGGCCCACCAACAGCGGCACAAGCGTGATATCGCCACCCATTTCACCACAGATAGCTGTCGGGATACCGGCCTTAATCGTCTGGTGAATCAGGCGGATGACGCCAGGGTGCGTGGAGCGGAACATGCCAGCCACGCGGTAGTTCACACGGTCCACCGCAATAGTATACTGGGTGAGGTCATTGGTGCCGATGGAGAAGAAATCCACATAGCGGGCCAGCACATCGGCCATCACCGCAGCGCTGGGCACCTCAATCATGATACCCACGCGCATGTTCTCGTCGAACGCCTCGCCGCGGGCGCGCAGCTCGGCGCGGCAATCCTCCAGAATATCGTGCACCTCCTTCACCTCTGTAAGGCCGGAAACCATGGGGAACATCACGCCCACCTTGCCATGAGCCGAAGCACGGAGAATGGCGCGAAGCTGTTCCTTGAACACCGCCGGGCGGCTCAGCGACACACGAATACCACGCCAGCCCAGGAAGGGGTTATCCTCCTTCTCCTCCAGCACCTCAAAGGGCAGCTTATCGCCACCGGAATCCAGCGTGCGGAAAATCACCTCCTGCGGGGAGCACTCCTCCACCAGGCGACGGTAATGCTGGTACTGCGTTTCCTCATCCGGAAGCCCATCGCCCCCAAGCAGGAAGAACTCCGTGCGGTACAGGCCCACGCCCTCTGCACCATTGCGCTTAATGGAGCCGTACTCATGCACAAACTCCAGATTGCACGCCACGCGGATATGGCGGCCATCGCGGGTTTCGGCAGGCAGATCACGCATCTCCAACAGCGCCTGGTAGGCCTTCTCCTTCTCTGCGCGAAGCTGTTCGTAATAAGCACGCGTGGCAGGTGTGGGGTTCAGAATCAGCACGCCGTTGTAGCCATCCAGTATGGCAGGCATCCCCACCCGGGCCTCGCGCACCAGATTCGGCACACCCACCACCGCGGGCAGCCCCAGAGAACGGGCCAGAATGGCCGTATGCGAAATAGCAGAGCCCATCTCCGTGACAAAGCCCAGCACATTCTGAGAATCCAGGTCAGCAGTGTCACTGGGAGTCAGGTCGTAGGCAGCCAGAAGACAGGGTTCCTCGCTCACCGGCCTGTTGCGGCGGGTTCTGGTGCCCCCCAGGTCCAGGTTCTTCAGCACACGCTGCAGTACGTCTGAAATATCTGTCACGCGGCTGCGCAGGTAGGCATCATCCACCTGGCGCATGGCTTCCATGAAGTTCTGCACCACGGCATAATACACAGAATCAATGTTCTGCAGGCGCTTCGGCATCTCCTTCCGCAAGCGCGAAATAATCATGCGGTCGCGCAGGAAAAGCAAGTGCGCATCGAAAATAGCGGCCTCATTAGCACCGCTCAGTTCCTCCACGCGGGTCTTGAGCACCTTGATTTCCAGCTCCGTGCGCTCCAGCGCCGTCTCGAAACGCTGCCACTCTGCCTCAATCTCTGTGGGCAGAATCGTGCGGATGAGAGGCGCCGAACACCCGCGGGCCTCCACCCGCAGACGCCCCATGGCAATACCAGAAGAAACAGGCTGCCCCTGAAAACGGAGTTCCATTCCGTTGCTCATATCCTTCAGCAGAGGTAACAGGATGTATAAAAACCAACGGCGAGGTGTCAATCCTCGCCGAACTTATTGTTAATCAGCTCCTCGAGAGCCGCCATGGCATCGGCTTCATCGGGGCCGTCGGCGGTTACGGCAATCTCAGCCCCCCAGCCCACGGCCAGCATCATAAGGCCCATGATACTCTTGCCATCCACGGCTTCGTCATCCTTTTCTACCGATACATCGGCCTGAAAACGACTGGCCACACGCACAAATTGAGCAGCGGGGCGAGCATGGATACCAAGCTTATTCTGAATGGTGATTTTTTTTGTAATCATGGTAGGTAAGGTTCGGAGATGGTTCGCTTACCATTATAGCGAGAACACCGCAGATTGCGAGCTTTTTTTGAAAAAAAGTGGCTATTCTGCGCGACACAGCAGCGCGGCATAGGCGCCGTCTGCCTGCTCCCGGTGCGGCAGCGCCAGGTAATCCTCCACAAAGGAGAAATCCTTATGCGTTGCCAGGAAAGTGTCTACCACGGCGCGGTCTTCCTCGCGGTCGATGGAACAGGTGCTGTAAACCAGGCGTCCACCGGGGCGCACGGCCACACAGGCCTGCTCCAGGATGGAAAGCTGAAGCGCGGCCAGGCGTGTCATTTCCTCCGCAGAGAGACGCCAGCGGGCATCCACCCGGCGCTGAAGCACGCCGCTGTTAGAGCAAGGCACATCCAGCAGCACAGCATCGAACACCCCCTGCCACTCTGCCGGGCAAGGCTGGGTCCAGTCATGCCGGGCCACCTGCACATCCTTGCCCCCGGCGCGCAGCAGATTCTCGCGCAGAGGCTTCAGACGGAACTCCTCCACATCAGTTGCCAGCAGGTGCAAATCACCGCCTGTGGCAGAAATCATGGCGGCGGACTTGCCGCCGGGCGCCGCGCAGGCATCGAGCACGCGCTCGCCGGGCTGCGGTGCAAGCAACTGCACGCAATAGCGGGTGGACGGGTCTGTCACATACAACTGCCCTGCCCTCAGCGCCTCCAGCGGCAGCGGGCCATTCAGTTTATACCAGAGCGGCAGCTTCTCCAGCGGCTCCCAGGAATCCGGGATTTCCGCTGGCGGATTCACCGGGTTCAGGCGGGCATATACCGGGGGCGTAAGCGTGTTCCACTCCAGCATGGCACGGGTATCGGCCTCGCCGAATTCCTTCTGCCAGCGCTTCACCAGCCAGGAGGGGGTGGAATACTGCACCGGCAGCGGCAGGCGGCTGCGTTCCGACTCAAATTCAGCACGGCGGCGCGCCGCATTGCGCAGCATGCCATTCACCACGCCGCGCACACGCTGCGGAGCCAGGCTCACGGTCTCAGAAACAGCAGCGTGCTCCGGCTGGCGGAGAATAAACAGCTGGCAAAGACCGAGCAGCACCAGCCAGCGCATTTTTTCCTCCAGCTTACCGGGGCGAAGCTCCTTGCGGATGTGGTCCAGCCAGCTCATATTGCGCAGCGTATCATACACAATAGCCTGCAACAGAGCGCGGTCGGCAGGAGCCAGCTTGTGCTCCGCTGCCGCACGGGCCACGAGCGTTTCAGCAAAAATACCACCTTGAGCCCAACGCAGAAGGGATTTCCAGGCAAGATAACGAACGGACGGGGTATTATTCATACAATCAATCCATTATAAGAGCTTCACGAAGCGGAATGCGACCATTCCACGCCAGAATGGAACCACGCACGGCATCTTCTGCCTGAGGGGTGAATTCCACCACACCGCCAGCGGCTTCCAGAATCACACGGGCGGCAGCAAAATCCCACAGGCAGATGCGCCCCTCCACGTAGGCATCGAACCGCCCGGCGGCAATATAGCACAGCGTGAGCGCGGCGGAGCCCAGAATGCGGATTTTGCGAACCTGGCGGGAAATATGTGCAAAGCGGCGGATTCCGGCCTCGCCGGAGCCATCATGCGTGCCGTGGCCGATAAAGACCACCGCCTCTGCCATGCAGGAGCGACTGGACACAGCAACAGGTTGGCCATTCAGCGTGGGCGCGTGCCCGGCAATGGCAGAAAAACACTCCTGCTGCATGGGGTCATACACACAGCCCATCACCAGTTTACCCTTGTGCTGCAGCGCTATGCTCACGCAGAAAATCGGGATGCCGTAAAAATAATTCACGGTGCCATCGATAGGGTCCACAATCCAGCAGTAATCAGACTGGGCAAGGCCATCAGTTCCCTCCTCGCCCAGAATCGAACTTTCCGGAAAGGCTGAAAGCAGATAGTCCGAAATGAGCTCCTGGCTCTCCTTGTCGAGCTGCAGCTTGATGTCATGCTGCAAGGCTTCATCTACCTGCTTGAAGGAGAAAAAATGCTCCCGCAGAAAAGCACCGGCCAGCCTGGCAGCCTGCTCAGCAGCGCGAAGATATGCTGTGTAATCCGTGCTCATGAGGGCTGATTCTGCTGCTGAGCCTGCTGCTGATTCTTCAATTCAGCCTCGCGGCGCAGCTGTTCCTGCATGGCGGCTTCCTTTTTCTTCTGTCGCTCCAGGCGCTTCTGCGTCAAGAGCCATTCATCGATTTCACGCGTAAGGTTCTGCGTGGCGCGCGGAAGCAGAACTCGCATCTCACGCGACGTGGCATTCGGGTCAGCCGGGTCATCATACCCAACCCACACAAAGATGCACACCTCACCAGGGCGGAACACCATGGTCCAGTAGCCACCACCCTCCGGCAGATACTCGCTCATAGTAACACTTCTATCCTCCTGCTTGCGGAAGGGAGGCAAATCAGCCACGATGCGGGCACTCTCACGGCGAATATACTCGGACGATTTTTCCGGTTCGTAGTGGTAAATCAGCTGCTGGTTGCTATTCCACACATCATTTACCAGGCTGAGGCGGTATCCACGGCCCTGGTTCTGCAGGCAGAACAGCAGGCGGGCCAGATCCATGCGGCGCATCTGGAACAAACCGTTATACAGGTACAGTTCCTGCTCTCGCGGAGGAAGCTTCAGGGAGAGATTCAGGGAATCATAGAAAGAGCACACAACATCATACCCCAGCTGGCGACCAGTTACCTCTGCACTTCGGGCAATGATGTGAGCCCCCTCGCCACCAGGCAGGCAGGCGCAGCAGAATAACAAAGGTGCAGACACACGGCCCGGGCGCACCGTCTCCATCCAGCGGTCGCGGCCATCCACAGCACAGCGGCCGCCCACCACTGCCAGCACCTTGCCCTGGTGATTCCGGCGGGCATCCACCACCAGCACGCAGCTCTGAAGCAGACCGCTCATGTCATTGTTCGCACCGCGCACCTTCATCCCCTCCGGGCGCTTCAACTTGGCAAACGCAGTCTGCGCAGCGGTGGCAGCCTCCGGGGAAAGCCCGGCCAGCCAGGCCTCAGGGTACACGCCTGGATTCTCCACCGCAGAAAGAGCCTTCTCCACAGCCTGCTCCACATATTGCTGCAGAGGCAGATTCAGACTGGAAACAACGGCAATACCACCCGAGTGCTCCGGCACGGCATCTCCCAGTTCCTCCAGCTCACGGCGGGTCCAGCGCACGGTATATGAACTTGAGGTGTCAGCAGAAACAACGCCGCGCTTCAGGACAATGGGCGCAGCCGTGGCTTCATTGCACTGCTCCTGGGTAATCATCTCGCATGCCAGCATGCGCTGCAGGGTCTCGGCCTTCACCCTGCGGGCGCTTTCCATGCTGCGCACCGGGTTGAACAAGGAGGGCGCACGCACCAGACCGGCCAGCGTGGCACACTCCACCAGGTCAAGGTCTCGAACAGATTTCCCGAAGTAATGGCGAGCAGCAGCGCGGATTCCGTAGCAATTCTGCCCGTAGAAGATGCGGCTGAGATACTGCTCCAGAATGGTATACTTATCAAAATTGTGTTCAATGCGCAGCGCAAGCATCGTCTCCAGAATCTTACGATCCATGGATTTGCCCGACAGCTCAAACACATTGCGCGTAAGCTGCATGGTGATGGTGGATGCCCCCTGCTCATACCGCATGGAGATGATATTGCGAATCACGGAGCGGAGCACGGAGGTCAGCACCACGCCATCATGGTCAAAGAAAGTCTCATCCTCTCTGGCCACAAAGGCGTTAACCAGATTCGCCGGCAGCTCATCGCGGGATACGAAAGCATCGGCATCATCTGCCAACGAGGCAATCAGGCGGTTCCCGGAATCGAGCAACCGGCTGGTTTCCTTCACTCCGCTGATGCGCGATAAATCGTACTGCAGCGCCCGGTAGCCATACACGCCCAGCACAGAAAGAGCGCACACCATCATGCCTGCACCCAGGATGCAGACGTACATCAATTTCTTCTGCCCGATAGTAAGCAGACGAAACCAACTCTTGCGGCGATTCGGCGGGGCTACGTATGACATGCTGTTATAGATAAATGAAATGCCCGCATCAGGCGGCCGGGGCCGGTTCAGGGTGCTTCTGTTCCTCCATCAGATGCAGCACATTGGCAGACGGTGCCCAGTGGGGGAATTCCGTTTTAAGCGTATTCTCATACTGAGATGCCTCGCCCTCCTTCCCGCATTTCTTGAGTGCACTGGCAATCTTGTACAAAGCCAGCGGCTTGAGCTCCTTATCGCTCACCACATTTGCCGTGCGGCCATAATACTTGGCAGCCTCGCTGTACTCGCCGTCGATGTAGTAGGCATCACCCAGCGAAATAAAGAGCGTGGACTTAATCGGGCCATCAATACCCAGGGCAATGGCAGTCTCGCAAATCTTGCGTGCCTCTTCACCGCGCCCCAGGCCGATGAGCAACTGAGCCTGGTCTCGCATGCCCTCCGCCAGGCGGTATGGCTGCTTCTCCATGGATACATAATGCTCCGCGGCCTCCAGACCACGGGCATAAAGGCGCAGTTCCAGACGCGCACGGGCCAGCGTCTTCCAGACGATGGGCTCCACCTTGGGGCGTTCCTGTTCGCTGCCATCCGCCGCGGTGTATTTCTCACGCGGCTCGCGGGGAAGCGAATCAGAAAGATACTTGTCAGCCGCCAGGTAATCATGCGACTGGAAGCGGGTCCAGCCACACCAGCGGAGAATGGCAGCAGGCAGGCCCTTGTAGGAAGCCTGATTGGTACGCTCCAGCTCCTCAAGTGCCTTCTTGAGGTTCTCTGCATCCTGCATCTTGAAGAAACACTGCACCAGGCGGATATCCACCAGCGAGGCATACTGCTCCGGGTAAATGGTGCGGGCCTCCTGGAAATGAGTCACGGCAGTAGCGGGTTCCTTATCCGCCAGCACGCCGGCCACATTATAGTGTGCCTCGGCCAGAGCTCCAGGCTTGGTCGGGGTGCCCTGCTTGGCCAGCTCTTCACACTGGGTGATGAAGCCCTTATAATAGTATACCATCTTGTCGGCATCCTTGCCGGCGCAGAGTCTGGCAGCGCGCTGCCAGCACACCGTCACGGAATCGGAATCCGGATAATCCCTGATAACGCGGTCAAAGTCTGCAAGGGCATCCCCCAGCTTACCCTGCTTGCCCAGGAATGTGCCACGCAAGGTGAGCGCGTCCGGAATACGGTGGTCTGCCGGGAAACTCTCTATATACCGGTTCAAGGTGGGAAGCGGGTCATAAGCATCCCCCTGAGCGGCGGTCCAGGCCTTCTTGTACATGGCATCGGGGCGCACAGCTTCCGGCAGATTCTCGAAGTTGAGCGCATCGAACTGCCGGGCAGATGCAGCCGTATCCGTTGCCATAAGGCGGTCGGCATACATCAGACGCACCAGGTCAACACACGGCAGTGCTACTGTGGCAGAGCCGGGCACAGCATAGGTGCTGATGTATTTTTCTGCCTGCTGGAAGAAATTCGCACCGCGAATCTGCTGAATACAAATCAGGCGGCGGTAACCGGCATCTGCAGCAAGCGGGGTACCGGGCTGAGCCTTCTCTGCAAGCTCGAACCAGACGGCGGCGGCCTCATACTGCTTGATTTCCATGGCCGACTGGCCCACGATAATAGCACGGCGGGACTCCTTGGCCGGGTCATCCAGCCTGCCGGTCTGGGAAGAAGCGCGGCGCACCACCTCTGCATATTTTCCAGCCTTGTACAGGGAAAGGATATTTTCCATCTGGGCCTCGCCGGCATATTTCTCCATGCCCTTCATGTGGGCGAGTTTGCCGTACAGCTGCTGCGATTCCTCATTCTTCCCCAGGCGGGAAGCCAGACGAGCTGCCTGCAGCGTGGCAGATGCACGCACGCGCTCATCCAGCGTGGTCATTTTAAGAATATCGCAGAAAAGCGTGTATGCCTCTGCATCATTGCCATCCTCCGTCTTCATCTGAGCCATGGAAAGCAGAGAGGTCTGCAGAATCAGAGGGTCGATTCCCTGCATGACCTGCAGAGTGCGGAAGGTGGATTCTGCCTCCTTGCGCTGACCGGACTGCAGCTGCGCACGCCCCAGACGGTACAAAGCATCATTTCGCAGCTCGGCACGCTGAGTCTCACGCACGGTAATATGATAGAAACCTATAGCCTTCTGCCACATCTGGCGCTCAGTAGCCTGGTTAGCCAGCTTATAGGCAGCAGCAGCGGCGTATTCGCCCTTTCGCTGGTTAGCGAGCACACCCAGTGTGTTATTGGAGGCCACGGCATCCCCGGCCTCCGCCTGGCAGATGGCCTGCAGGTAAAGAGCTTTCTCTGCGTTCGCAGATTTGGGGAAGCGCACGGTGAACTTGGAGAAAAGCTCTGCCGCGCGTCTCATGGCCTGGGCGCGGGCCACGGGGTCAGCTGTGTTTCTGGCCTGGGCATACAGCTGCTCTGCTATAGCGTAGCCATCTGCCTCCGGATTCGCTACCAGGGGGGCCTCCGCCTGGTCCGGCTGCTGCGCAAAAGCCGGCACCAGGGAAATCCCTAGTGCCAGCATGGTGGAAAATCGTGTATTCATCATGGGGAAATTCAGGTAAAATAACACTTGAAACCGCAGCCCCGGGCGATGTTATTTCTTCGCTTCGGGCATCTGCTTGGAGAAAGATACATTCCACACCCCCGCCTGGGAGCAGGTAGAAATCACGTCAGCCATGCGCTGCCAGCTCATCTGGGCATCGCCGCGGATACGCACCGGTTGGTTTGGGTCCACACCAATCTGCTTTTCCAGCATCTCCTTCAGCGATTTAAGGGTGTGCAGCTCGCGGTCGATGGTGATAACAAGATCGCCATCTTCCTCGCGGGCATTGATAATCATTTCGTTAATGGCTCGGGAGGTCTCCTCGGTGGATTTGGGAGCCGTGGGCACCTTCACCTTCAGGTCCTGCTCATTCAGAATGAACTTCTGGGTAACCACGAAGAAGATGAGCAGCAGGAACACCACGTCCAGCATGGGCGCAAGCTGGAAGCCGATGGGCTCCGGAACCTTGGTATTAAACTTCATAACAGTTCAGGCAATAGATGTTCCCGCTCAGGATTAAAATTCCTCTTCCTCCATCACTTCCTTGGCCGTACCGCGCTGGTAGGTGCTGCCAAGGCGGCGCTCACGGTCCATCTGCACAGCGATAACGGAAAGAATGTGGGTCACGGCCACTTCCATATCGGCAATACGCTTCTGGATGCGGCTGCGGAAAAACACATATGCAGCCGTGGCAGGAATGGCGAGCACAAGACCACCGGCGGTGGTAATCATGGCTTCGGCAATACCGTGGGCCATCTGCATCTGCTTCACGCCCTCGAAATTACCTGCGGCCATTTCCATGAAGGTCTTCATCATACCCACCACGGTACCCAGCAGACCAATCATGGGAGCAATGGCACCGATATCGGAAAGCCAGTTAATCTGACGGGTCAGGATATTGGTCTGGCGGGCGCCCTCAGCAGCGGCCACTTCGCGCACTTCATCGATGTTGGCGCGGGGGTTGCGCTGCAGGAACATCACGATAACGTGCATGGTGAGAGCAAAGCTGGAACCATCGCGCTCACACATGCTCATGAGGCCGGCATAATCCTTGCGACGGATGCAGGATTCCACCGACATCACCATACGCGTGGGCAGCACTGCAGAGGCGCGTGTTGTCCAGAAACAGACAAACATAACCATGAAGGCAATAACGGAAAGGAAAAGCAGAGGCCACATCAGAGGACCACCCTTTTCAAAAAGCTCCATAAGGCCCCATCCCATGTTCTTGAGGGGCTCAGTTGTCGATATAATTGCTGGCATGTTCACGCGTGCAGTATACGCGAATCCGGATGCGATTTCAAGCGAGATAGCTGTCTGTATGCTTTTTTTCCATCCGAAAGCAGGAAATAAATGTTGCAATCGCGCATCATGAAGCATAAAATAGACTCATGCAGGATACTTCTCTTTACCGGGCCTGGGCGGAGGTCGACACCGCAGCCATGCGTCATAACCTGTCCGTGGTGCAGCGGGTGCTGCCCACCCACAAGCAGATGGCCATCGTTAAAGCCGAAGCCTATGGACACGGCATCGAAGGCGTGGTAAAGGCGCTGGATGACTGCGACCTGGAGTTCTTCGGCGTGGCAACGCCGGCAGAGGCAGCCCGCGTACAGAACGCAGGCTGCAAGACCTGCCCGTTTATTCTGGGTCCCTGCTTCCCGGCAGAGCGTGAAATGATTGTGCAGAACGAGTGGCGCGTAGCCCTCTCCAGCCTGGAGGAGGCAGAGCATTACAACTCCCTGGGCCAGCTCTACAACAAGAAAGTACACCTGCACATCAATGTGGACACCGGCATGGGCCGCGCCGGCCTGCTGCCCCACACACTGGGCGAAATGGGCGCCCGCCTGGCAGATTTTGAATACCTTGATATCGAGGGCGTCTACTCCCACCTTTCCGCCGCAGCGGAGGATATCTCCTTCACGCACAGTCAGATTCGCAGTTACGAGGAGGCAGTGAAGGAGCTGAGCACCTATCTGAACATTCCCTACCGCCACCTCTGCAGCAGCTCCGCCGTATTCAATTACAAAGCCCCCTGCACCAACATGGTGCGCCTGGGCCGCATTCTGTACGGCTATTCCCCCATGCCCTCGCCGCACAACCGCGAGCTGCGCAACACCCTCACCCTCTACAGCCGCGTCACCCTGCTGCGCACCCTGCCCAGCGACCACGGCGTTTCCTACAACCACACCTACATCACCAACGGTCCCACCCGCGTGGCCACCATCGGCCTGGGCTTTGGAGATGGCTACCTGCACTACCTTTCCAACACCGGCGCCCGCGTCTATCTCAACGGCGAATACTGCCCCGTGCTCGGCCGCATCACCATGGACCAGATTATGGTGGATGTCACCCACATGCAGCGCGTTCAGCCCGGCGATGTTGCAGAAATCATGGGCCCCAATGTCCCTTGGAGCGAACTCACATCCCGCGCCAAAACCATCCCCAGCAACATCATCACCAGCATCACCGGCCGCGTTCCCCGCGTTTACAAAAGCTAAATTAGCGAGTTTACCAGTTTGCCAATCTGTCGAACCACGGAAGGCCAGACACGAGAATACAGAAAAGGCACGCAAGTCAGACCTGCGTGCCTTTTTTGTAGAATTAATTTCCGTTCAGGAGACTTCCTTACAGAGCAGCCTTGATGATGGCGGCGAAGGAATCAGCCTTCAGAGCGGCGCCACCCACGAGGGCACCGTCGATATCGGGCTGGCTCATGAGCTCGGCAGCATTGTCGGGCTTCACGGAACCACCGTACTGCAGGCGCACAGCCTCAGCAGCAGCGGCACCGAAGGCCTCGGCAACCACGCCACGGATGAAGGCGTGAGCAGCCTGAGCATCAGCGGAAGAAGCGGTCACGCCGGTACCGATGGCCCACACGGGCTCGTAAGCGATAACCAGACCAGCAACCTCCTCGGCGGTCAGGCCCTCAAGGCCCTCCACAACCTGGCTCTTCAGCACGGTCTCAAGCTCACCACCCTGGCGCTGCTCCAGCGTCTCACCGATGCAGTAGATCGGGCAGATACCGGCGGCAAGAGCCTTCTTAATCTTCTTGTTGATGTAAGCGTTGGTCTCGCCATGGTACTGGCGGCGCTCGCTGTGGCCAAGCACAACGTACTTGCAGCCCAGCTCGTTAAGCATATCGGTGGAAATTTCGCCGGTGAAAGCGCCGTTGTCGCGGTCGCTCACGTCCTGAGCGCCAACGCCCAGGCAGGTGCAGCCGTTAAGGGTCTCCATAACAGCGGGAATCGTCACAAACGGGGGAACGATCACCTTGTCAACAGCCTTGCACTCGCAAGTAAGTTCATCCTTAAGGGCGGCGAGGAACTCCTTGGCTTCCTTCGGGCCCTTGTTCATCTTCCAGTTAGCGGCAATGATGGGGGTACGGGACATAGTAGTATAAATGTCTTGTTATGACGCCGACCAGACTACCCCGAATCCCCCGCCAAGTCAAGCCTAAAATATGAACGTAACCTCTCGAAGCCACATGTGTCCCAAGGATTTCACAATTGACTGCATTATCAACACCGTTTTGGAGCCAGCCCCCTCTTTATCCGTATAGATGGCGATTTGTCGGGCAGGCAAAGCCTGCGGAATTTTGAGCCCACGAAGTGGGTGAAAGATAGAAGGCCGGGGTAAGAGCGCGTCAGCGCTCGCAGCCCCGGCTAGGCTAAAAAAGTTTCAGAGCCCGCGGAGCGGGTGACAGAGCGGTGGGATTAACTCGTTGCGACTGTCCTGTCACC
>JAFYWX010000089.1 GCA_017546445.1 Akkermansia sp.
TCACCTGCATTGCAGCTCTTGATGAGCTGCATCGAAATCTGCCTTTGGCAGATGAAATTGCCTCTTACGAGGCATCTAAATCCACTTGAAAGTGGTCTAAATTGCTGCGTTTACACCGCAGCAACGACGAGCTGTTCCAGCTCGCCAAACTCCCATTTGGCGCAGCAATCCTTGGGACACATGTGGCTGCTTGTTGGTTTTGAAAATCAGGGTTCGGGGTTCCAGCCTTCGGTCATCAGCTTGTCGTACAGCGTTTTGGCTTCTTCCTTCATGTCGAGGGAGGCCATGCGCACATAGCGCTCCGCTGTTCTGGGGTCGGCTTCCTGGTTGGTTCCGCCCTTGGCTGTGAGATAGGCCAGGTAGACATAGGCGCGTTTCTGCCCCATGGCTGCAGCCTCCTGCAGCAGTTTGCACGCAGCTTTGGTATCAGCCGGAACGCCAAGCCCCTCGTGCTGAGCGTAGGCCAGAAGAATGACGGCATGCGGAATGCCGGAATTGGCTGAAATGTTCAGGTAGTAAAGCCCCTTGCGGGTATCCTGCGGAATACCGAGCCCGCGCAGCAGCATGATGCCCGCCGCTGTGCCACAGGTGGGATTGCCGGCCAGCGCGCCATTATCAAAGTGCCGGAAAGCGCGTTCCTTATCCACGCTCATGCCGCACTGGCCGTGGTAATTGACACTGCCCAGCCAGAAACTGGCGGTGACGTTGCCCATCATGGAGGCCAGTTTGATGAACGTGCGCCCGGCGATGTCGTTGTGCTCCACGCCGGCCTCTTTGAGCACGGGATTCTCCGGGTCGCCATCGGTCATGGCAGAACCCAGGGCAAACAAGGCATCGGCGCTGTGCAGTCGCACAGCTTCCTTGAGCAAAGTGAAACTTTCCTTGGGGGCCGTTTTGGAGCTGAGGGCAGAGAGAGAATAAAGTGCTTCCGGGTTGCCCAGTTCAGCCGCCTTGCGGAGCATGCCGACCTGTTCTCTCGCATCGGGTGCCACGCCGGATAAATAGTATATCACATGGTGGTTGTTCCTGTTGATTTCGGCTGCTACCTCGGGGCGCTCGCGGTCTTCCCAGTTGCGGAGTCTGCCATTCATCTGCAGCCATTTGTAGCGGGGAATCATGTTGCCGCTGCGGCAGGCATCGAACATGTATTTATCTGCACCTTCCTCGTTCTTTTCTGTGCCGATACCCATCTTCATGCACATGCACACATTGATTTTAGCGGCATCGTAGCCGGCATCCGCCGCCTTGCGCACCAGTGCGTAGGCTTCCTTGATTTCCGGGGACTGAACCTTGTCTCTCGCCACGCGGGTAAGGCGGTGGTCGCCCACAAACTGGCAGGCTACAGGGTTACCCTCTGCTGCGGCCTTCTCCATCCAGCTCATCACGGCGAATTCATCGTTGGTAGCCGCCAGAATCTCGCGCATGGCCTGGCAGAAGTCGTAGGTGTTATCCTTGAGCTGCTGGTCCAGGTGGCCGATGAATCGGGCGTAGGCCTCCGGGTGGGCTGCGGGGGAAGTATCGGCAGCGCGTGCCGCATCCGGGGTAAAGGTGAGCTCGGTTTTCTTCGGAGCCGGCATGGCTGTGGCCGGGCCGGGCAGGAATTGCTTCACCGCATCGGCAAAGGCCTGTTCATCGGCAATGCTCTGGGCGGCTGCCGGAAGAATGGAAAGTGCAAGTAGGGAAAGTGTGCGCTGCATGGTATTGGTTGTATTGTACATGACTCTCCCTGCAAGAGCAAGCGTGTTTTGCGTGCGCTGACAACCGTTTAGAAAAATACTTGCATATCTCCCACAAAATGGTATACTGCTCTCATAGTTGCATAATGGGTGTTCTGTTTTTGTTTGTTTCAACCTTATTATACTGCAAATCGACAAATTATGAAACTGCTATATCATTTTTCTTAATTATTCCCACGCGTTTATACCATAATCTATTTCAAATGCGTAATCTATACATCATTATTATAAATTATCAATTTATTTTGTTGCTGTTTGTTTTAACCTGTAATACAAACGCAACAATGCGAGATCCTCAAATTGCAAACAAATTGTCCGATGATTCTGTTCCATTCGTAATATCGAGAGAATTTGATAATCTAAATGCGGTAGTTGAAAGAATTCTTGTAACAAACAAGTATGCGCCACACGGGCAACTATATGAACAGGCTGTTTATTCATTCGTTGCAGCATTAACACAATCATTCGCTAATTCTTCATTCATAGAGGACTGCAAGCAAGAAAATGAAATAACTCGTTTTAAACGCCAAGAATGGAAAACTATTGCTCATTTTATACAAAATTTTGAAAAAATGATACAAAAGCGCACTAACGAAAACTATCAAGTTTCAGATAACATAAGTGATTTGGAAGATTGTATAATTATTTTACTTGCCAACTAATCAAATTTTCATACAGCTAGCTAGTGTAAACTTCTTTCCGTAAAATCGAAAGAGCACTAGGTTTTCATCTTCTGCCCCTATCCTGCGCTAATCGAGAATCCCGCACCGGAGAATTCCCCGGTTGCCGAGATAGCATACTCTGTAGAATCTGCGACCGCTTGTGTGTACCGTGTTGCTACCCAGACGCGTTACAATGCTGCTGCTCAGCCGTTGACAAGCGTGCAGAAGCAGCTCATTTCGCAGCTTTCAGCCTTAATTGAGAGTAAATCTGTTTTTGTTAGCGAACGCGGCTTGACTTCTGTGCAGTGGACGGAGTATAGTGAACATACGAAACGAGTGCAATACAGTACGGTACCCACCAGCACCATCACTGCCAAGGCCGTGACGGTGGATGGCATGGTGCTCACGCAGACAGATGGCCGCGGCAATAATGGCGAGTACGACCACATGGGTCGCCGCGCTATCAAGCGGGTCATGGTGAATGGCAATGTGACGCTTCATCAGCGCTACATCTACCGTGGCTACCTGCAGATTGCCTGCATCGACCTCACCCGCAGTAATCACCCCGGCCTGTGGCTCATCACCTGGGACCCCACGCAGAACATCGCCACCCGCCCGCTGGCCATCCAGAAGGATGCCACCTGGTACACCTACGGCTGGGATCTCACGAAGAACATCTGCGAAGTCTTCGGCCCCGCCGGTTACCTCCGCACCGCCTATACCTACCCCCCCTACGGTCAGGTAACGGCAAACGGAGACGTCGAGCAGCCCATTCAGTGGTCCAGCGAGTTCAACGACACCGAACTGGGCCTCATCTACTACAACTATCGCCACTATAACCCGGTGGATGGTCGATGGACTGGGAGGGATCCGGAAGAA
>JAFYWX010000034.1 GCA_017546445.1 Akkermansia sp.
GTGTCAACCCGGAGACGGAAGGCTATGGCTTAATATATTAGCCGCGATTTCTGCCACCCGCTCACTTCGTTCGGGGTTCGTTTTGTTTACTTAGCCAACCCAGGGTTCCGCCGCTGACGCGGCTGCACCCTGGGCTACCAGTTGCCGCCCTCCGGGCTCAATAGAACCCGCGTCAGCGGGTGATAGCCGCTAGCCCCTCCAGGCTCAAAATTCCGCGGGCTTACGCTCGTCTGACCTCAAAACTCGTACTTCCCACTTCGTCATTCGTACTTTCACAAGCTCCAAATTGCGTTTTTCTAGAGATTCCCAACTCTGGATGTTTCAAATATTCGCCATCTGTGCGTGGTACTCAGGGTAGCATATAGCCGTGGTGGGGCTAACTTCTCTTGCTTTGCATGTTGCGTAGCCTATAATGCAAGTATGATTATAGGACGAATCGTGCGATTTTATGTGGAGGGCTTCCGGAGAATGCGGCTGGGGCGCGTGCTCTGGGGCATTATTCTGCTGAAGTTGTTTATCATCTTTGCCGTGCTGAAGGCTTTTTTCTTTCCGTCCTACCTGAAGGGCGGGGCAAAGGAGAAAAGCGACGCGGTGCATACGGAACTGACCACCCGGGCTGCGAGGCAATAAAGCTATGGATACCATCGATACATCCCTCGTTGACTGGTCTCGGGCGCAGTTCGCGCTTACGGCCATGTACCATTGGATATTCGTGCCGCTCACCCTGGGGCTGGGGGTGGTGATGGCCATCATGGAAACGCTGTATGTGCGCACGGACCGTGAGTTCTGGAAGCAGACCACGCGGTTCTGGATGAAGCTTTTCGGCATCAATTTTGCCATGGGCGTGGCCACCGGGCTCATCCTGGAGTTCGAGTTCGGCACGAACTGGAGCAATTACAGCTGGTTTGTGGGCGATATCTTCGGCGCCCCGCTGGCCATTGAGGGCATTGTGGCCTTCTTTCTGGAATCCACCTTCATTGGCATCATGTACTTCGGCTGGGACAAGGTGAGCAAGGGGACGCATCTGGTCGCCACCTGGCTCACCATCATCGGCGCCACGCTTTCCGCCTGGTGGATTCTGGTGGCCAATGCCTGGATGCAGTACCCCGTGGGCATGGCGTTCAACCCGGACTCCGTGCGCAATGAGATGGTGGATTTTGCGGCGGTGGCGCTTTCGCCCGTGGCGGTGAGCAAGTTCTGCCACACGGTAGCTTCCTCCTGGGTGCTGGGGGCGATGTTTGTGGTGGGGGTGAGCTGCTGGTATCTGCTGCGCGGGCGGCATCAGGAGTTTGCCAGGGCCAGCATTCGCGTGGCTGCGTGGTTCGGGCTGGTGGCGGCACTGCTCACGGCCTGCACCGGGCACCAGAGCGGACGCGATATCGCGCTGCACCAGCCCATGAAACTGGCCGCGGCAGAGGGCTTGTACGAGGGCGGCAACAGCCAGGGCCTGGTGGTGGCCGCCGTGCTGCGTCCGGGGGTGGATTGGGCGGCTCCGGGGCAGGGGAATCCCTTCCTGTTCCATATGAGTCTGCCCTATGGGCTTTCCCTGCTGGCCACGCATGATATTCACGGCTACGTGCCCGGCATCCGCAATCTGCTGGAGGGCGGCTACACCCTGCCGGATGGCTCGGTGGCGCTTTCGGCAGAGGAAAAGATGCAGCGCGGGCGCAAGGCCATCGCCGCCCTGGCCGCCTATCGCGCTGCAAAAGATGAGGATGAAAAGCAGGCCGCTCTGGAGACGCTGCGTGCCAATTTTGCCTGGTTCGGGTATGGGTACCTGACGCAGCCTGCGCAGCTGGTGCCCCCGGTGCCGCTCACGTTCTATAGTTTCCGCATCATGGTGATGCTGGGCGGTTATTTTATTGCTCTGTTTGCGGGCCTGCTGCTGTTTGGGAAGTGGATTTTCCGCTGGAAGCCGGCCCTGCTGGTGGTGGTGCTTACCACGCCTCTGGCCTGGGTGGCGAGTCAGGCGGGCTGGGTGGTGGCCGAGGTGGGCCGCCAGCCCTGGGCTATTCAGGGGCTGCTGCCGAATGTGGCTGCCATTTCCCGGCTGGATGCAGGCACGGTGCAGACCACCTTTTTCCTGTTCCTGGTGCTGTTCACGCTGCTGCTCGTAGCCGGGCTGAGTATCATGGGTAAAGCCATTGGGGAAGGATTAAGGATTAAGGATTAGGGATTAATGGGTATGGATGAGCTATTTTTGTTGCAGCGCTATTGGTGGTTTGTGGTTTCCTTGCTGGGGGCGTTGCTGGTTTTTCTTATGTTTGTGCAGGGTGGGCAGTCGCTTATCTGGACCCTGGGGCGCACGGAGGAGCAGCGGCGCATGCTGCTGCAGGCCACGGGGCGCAAGTGGGAGCTCACGTTCACCACGCTGGTGACCTTCGGCGGGGCGTTCTTTGCTTCGTTTCCGTTGTTTTACAGCACCAGCTTCGGCGGGGCGTACTGGGTGTGGATTCTGATTCTGCTTTGCTTTGTGCTGCAGGCGGTTTCGTATGAGTTTCAGCTGGCGCGGTGCAATGTGCTGGGGACGAATACCTACCGCGTGTTCCTTTTCCTGAATGGCGTGCTGGGCCCCTTGCTTATCGGCACCGCGGTGGGCACCTTCTACACCGGGGCAGAGTTCATTGTGGACAAGGCGGCGGTGACGGATGTGGCCATGCCGGTGATATCGCGCTGGGCATCGCCGCTGCATGGGCTGGAGGCCGCGCTGGTGCCGCAGAACCTGCTGCTGGGGCTCAGCGTGTTTCTGCTCACGCGCTTGCTGGCCTGCCTGTATTTCATGGGGTGCATGGCCGATGACGCGTTGCGCGAGCAGTGCCGGCGGCAGCTATGGGTGGAGGGGCCGCTTTTCCTGCTCTTCTTCCTCACCTGGCTGGGGTACTGGCTCTGCTCGCCTGGTTATGGCTATATGCCGGAAACGGGCACGATTTACCTGCAGGATTACAAATACCTGCAGAATTTGGTGGATATGCCGGGGGTGGCGGCGGTGCTGCTGCTGGGGGTGGCGCTGGTGCTGACCGGGCTGGTGAAGGGGCTGCGCGGCTGGCGGCGGGCTTTCTGGCTGGCGGGGCCGGGCAGTGTGCTGGTGGTGCTGGCGCTGCTGCTCTGCGCCGGGTGGAATAATACGGCCTACTACCCCTCCGTGGTGGATATGCAGAGCTCGCTCACCCTGGTAAACAGCGCGTCCAGCTTGTTTACGCTGAAGGTGATGACGGTGGTGTCCCTGCTGATTCCGTTTGTGGTGGGTTATATTGCCTGGGTATGGCGGGCGCTGGATAAGGATTAAATCTCGCCGTCAGGCGAAATTCTCTGTGCGGAGCAGAAATTCTCTCACCCCCGACTGGGGGGTGAAATTCTCTCCGCGTCAGCGGAAATTCTCCCTGTTTTCGCAGAAAATAGACGATGCCTGTTTTATTTCTGCCCTTGCGGGCAGAGAGAATTTCCGCTTTGCGGAGAGAATTTCGCCTGCGGCGAGAGAATTTCTGCTGGCGCAGAGAGAATTTCGCAGACGTTGTCCGCGAGATATTACCAGTTTTATTTCTGCCCTTGCGGGCAGAGAGAATTTCCGCTTTGCGCGGAGAGAATTTCGCCTGCGGCGAGAGAATTTCTGCTGGCGCAGAGAGAATTTCGCGGACGTTGTCCGCGAGATACCATATATCCAACGGCTTGTGGTACACCAGGGTCAATATCCATGGACCGATGCGGTTCAATCATACTCAACAAACCCTGTAACCATGAAAACTGATCCGAACAACCCGGGCAAGAAAGGCCAGATTGCCAAGCTGGGAGTATTCACGCTGGCCATGATTAACGTCTCCGCCATTGTGAGTCTGCGCGGCTTGCCGGCAGAAACAACCTATGGCCTGAGCTCCGCATTCTACTACATCTTTGCGGCCGTATTCTTCCTGATTCCGGTCTCGCTGGTGGCGGCAGAGCTTACCACCGGCTGGCCGCAGAAGGGCGGTGTGTTCCGCTGGGTGGGCGAAGCCTTTGGTGCGCGCTGGGGCTTCCTGGCTATCTGGCTGCAGTGGATTCAGACCACCATCTGGTTCCCCACGGTGCTCACCTTTGCGGCGGTGTCGCTGGCATTCATGGGGCCGGACCAGCGCTGGGACCAGGCGCTGGCCTCGAATAATATCTACGTGCTCGTGGTGGTGCTGGTGGTGTACTGGGTGGCCACGCTGCTGAATATGCGCGGCATGCAGACCAGCGGCGGCATCACCAAGTGGGGCGGCCTGCTGGGCACGGTGATTCCCGCTGCGCTGCTGGTGCTCATGGGTCTGGTGTACTGGGGCAAGGGCAATCCCATCGACATCAGCATGAGCGCCCGCGATTTCTTTCCTGACCTCTCCAATTTCAACAACATCGTGCTGGCTGCCAGTATCTTCCTCTTCTACGCCGGTATGGAGATGAGCGCCGTGCACGTGAAGGAATGCGAGAACCCCAGCCGCGACTATCCGCTGGCCATCGCCATCGCCTCGGTCATCACCGTGTGTATCTTCGTGTTCGGTACCCTGGCCATCGGCTTCATCATTCCGCATAACCAGATTACGCTTACCCAGAGCCTCCTCATTGCCTTCAATGACCTCTTTGCCTATTTCGAAATCTCCTGGCTGGGGCCGATTATGGCGCTCTGCCTGGCATTCGGTGTGCTGGCTCAGGTGGTGGCCTGGGTGGGTGGCCCGTCCAAGGGCTTGCTGCAAGTAGGCTGTGCCGGGTATCTGCCGCGCTTCATGCAGCGCACCAACCGTGCCGGCGTGCAGGTGGGTATCCTGGTGGTGCAGGGCTGCATCGTCACGCTGCTCTCCGTGCTCTTCGTGGTGCTGCCCAGCGTGCAGACTGCGTACCAGATTATCTCGCAGCTCACCATCCTGCTCTACCTCATCATGTACATGCTCATGTTTGCCGCGGCCATTTACCTGCGCTATCGTGAGCCTGATGTGCCGCGTTCCTTCCGCATTCCCTGCGGCAAGACCTTTGGCATGTGGATTATCGGCGGCCTGGGCTTACTGGGCAGCCTGGTGGCCTTCCTCTTCAGCTTCATTCCACCGGGGCAGATTCCTGTGGGCAGCCCGGTGGTGTATGTGGGCATCCTCATTGTGGGCACCATCATCTTTGCCGGCATCCCGCTGCTGATTTATTCCATGCGCAAGCCCTCTTGGGCCGACCCGAAGGCCGTGGCCGAGTTCGAGCCCTTCTCCTGGGAGCAAAAGAAGGATTAGGGATTAGGGATTAAGGATTAATTTGCGGGCGGCGGTGTAGAGGGCTGCCGCTCGCAGTTTTTGACAAAGCTTTCCCAGCTCTGCTCATAAATCCACGAATCGTGGTCGGAGGCATGGAGCCGTGTGAAGCCATAGCGCTCAGAGAACGCGCAGCCGTCTGCCGTCACGTTATCCGTGACCACTCCCACACAGGGCAGGGTGGCATAGGGTTTCAGTGCGGCCTGCAGCAGCTGCCGGGTGAGCCCTATTCTGCGGAACTCGCGGGCCACCAGGATGCAGCTCAGGAACATGTGCAGCGGCTGCTGCGTGATGGGGGCCACATGCTCCAGCTCCATGAAATGGTCATTGAACCGGCCTGCCCGCAGGGCCTTGTAAATGGTCGGCTGCACGGGGAAAAGATTCACGAACCCGGCCAGCTCTCCGTTCACTTCTGCTGCTACCGTACTGTGCGGGTGCAGGTCATACCAGCTCCAGGATTCCTCAGCCGGGGTGATGAATTCCGCTGCGTAGAACTGCAGCTCAAGTGCTTCCATCTCGCGGAAATGCTGTAGCGTAAGCCGGGGAATGATGGTGGCTGTCATGGTGGCAATATCGGTTTGAACGCATTATATCCCATGGCCCCGTGCAGACAAGCACCTATTCCGTCACGGCGGCCATGAACCCGCTCACATGTGTCCCAAAGTTTTCACAATTGACTGCATTATCAACACCGTTTTGAAGCCTGACTCCCTCTTTATCCGCTAGATGGCGATTTTGCGGGGGGCTCCAATCTTTCGGAGCACGGGACTTCAGTCCCGAAAACTCAAGCGATGAGGGACTAAAGTCCCTTGCTCCGACAATAACAGTTGCTCGCCAAGCTCCCATTTGGCGAAGCAATCTTTGGGACACATGTGAGACACACGCGTGTGAAACTCGCGCCAGAGCTGGCTTTTTAGCTTGACTCGGTGAGGGATTTTGATAGAGTGAGATGGTTGCAGAAAGTTTTTTGCAGCCGTACCTCTTTCCACTTTCTCCAGTCATATGAAACTTCATCTGAATCTTTCCCTTCGTCGTGCTGTGTTAGCCGCTATGGCTGCTGTTGCCACGTTTGCCTCTACGGCAACAGCCGGTATTGTCGATACCCGATACGATTTGCAGTACTACCTGGACTTCAGCCGCAATGCAGGTGCTTTTGCCGCCGGTGCCACTAATGTTCAGGTGGGCTACTCGGATGATTCTGCTGCCTATACCATCCCGCTTATGCCGTACATGGGAAGCTTTGCTCAGGTGACGGATTCTGTAGCCCTTTCCTTAGGCAGCATTGCTACCAATGGTGGCGCGGCCCTGGTGTCTCCCCAGTTCGTATATGGCGCAGAACACGTTTTCAGCGTGGCTAAGTCCAAGTTTGATAAGGGGCAAATGTGTTATACGTTTACCGATGAGAACGGTGCTGCCAGCTCGGCTGAGGTATACACGGCTGTCAACATTGATACCTTTGGACATGACGGAGGCGTGTCTCGTACGTCCAAGCTGGTAACGGCTGTTGCCTACACCCCCATGGCCACGGATGCTTTCATGTCCACGCTGGATTCCAGCACGTGGCTGTATCGTCTGGGAAATGGTGGTTATTGGGATTCAACTGGTTCAACCATTACAACCGGCAATAATGCCATTGGTGGCATTATCAACATGGATTCCTATAAGCGGCAGGCTAATGGAGACTGGTATCTTCATGGAGTCTTCCGTAATGACCAGTCCACCCCCCTGGATACCGGTGTATTTTCGGGTGACAGCGGTAGTCCTCTCTTTGCATGGGACAAAGACCAGGAGCGTTTCGTGTTTGTCGGTGCTCTGTGGGCATCTAACCTGGTCAAGGGCTTTGGCAATGATGTGTACGCCCGCTTCAATCCCACACTTGCTCAGGCCGCCATGGATAAGTACACCATCAATGCCACTTTCTCCGGCACTGATACCATTGCCTGGAGTGCCTCTGATGCCGCAACGGGTGAAGGCTCCCTGACGCAGGGTGAGAACGTCATCAACTACACCGGCAAGGGCACGGCCAATGCCATGGCCGACACCAAGGGCCTTTCCTTTGCTACAGATTCCGAACAGCAGCAGGTGATTCAGCTGCAGGGTAATGTGAATATGGGTGCTGGTGCGCTCACCTTTACGAAGGGTGACTGGAAGCTGACCGAGGCGGCCGATTACACCCTCTCCAGTGCCGGTTTTGAAGTTCAGAAGGGTGCCAGCCTGACTCTGGAGCTCACGGGTACCACCAGCGAGGAAATCCGCAAGGTGGGCGAGGGTACGATGACCATTGCCGGCAGCGGAAACAACGAAGCGGCCCTGGTGGTTGGCGGTGGTACTGTAAAATATGAGCTCTCCTATGATGAGGAAGGTAACATTACTGGTTGCACGCTCGGCAACGCCGGTGAAACCCGCCTGAACCGCCAGAATGGCTATGCTGCCAGCTCGGTGCGCCTGGAGGGTGGTGTGGCTATCATCGCCCTCATGGGCGACAATCAGTTCAAGACCACATCCGTGGGTGGTGATACTTTTACCTTTGGTAACGATGGCGGCCTGCTGAACCTGAACGGGCATGACCTCAGCTGGGGTGTCATTCAGCAGGAGTCCTCCGGCAAGGGCGCCCGCATCGGCAACTTCACCCCCCTTGGCGAGAAAACACCGGGGCTTGCCACCTTTACCTACACCGGCAGCGGCCAGTTTGATGGCTGCTTTGTAGACGAAAGCAACGCTGCTAATGATGGCAAGGCCCAGCTGGCTGTTGTTTACAAAGGTGGAGCGAATGATACCTGGAAGCTTACTGGCAACAACACGAATGTGGGCGGCTATACCGTCCAGTCCGGCACTATGGTGCTGGAAGGCCTCAAGACGCACCATGTGTGGAAATCTGATGCCAACGACTGGACACTCGCTTCCATCGAAGGCTCTGATATAACCGTGAACAACGGTGCTGCCTTCCAGCTTTCTCACCATGCTAAGCTGGTGGGTGATGTCATTGTGGAGGGCAACGGTTCCTTCATCATGAACCAGGCTGTGAATGCCGATTATGAGTCCATTTCCGGCGGTTCCAAAATCAACATAGCCGGTACGGAACTCACCACACTGACTGGTGATGTGAGACTCAATGGTAATTCCTCTTCCATGACGGCCAATGTGCAGTCCTCTGCCATTACGAAGATTGACGGCAGCATTCGCATGGAGAACTATAACTGGGATGCTTCACCCACCCTTCAATTCGTCAAGGAAGGTAATGGTATCCTGGCTGTATCCGGCAATGTAAGCGTGCCTATGGTTGAAATTCGGGGTGGTGGTCTGGTGATTGAGCAGGCCAATGCCCAGGATTGGTACAAATGGACCATTGGCAAGGAAGGCTTCCTTGCCGCTGTTGGTGTAGAGCATTCGGTTGCGCTGGATTATTACATTAATAAAACATCAGATGGCGTTTTTGCTCTGACCTATGACCAGACTTCCGCATTGAATCTTGCCAATAAACAGAATCTCTATATCGGCGCCTGGGGTGAGGTGCACTATGGCAGCGCCAACGCTTCCTTGTCCGCCAATAATGAAGGAAACTGGCTTCTGGGTGGCGGCACGGGCACGCTCATTGTTGACTTCAAGCTGACGGGTGACAAAGACCTGATTGTCGGCAACGAATGGTCAAGCGGTACGGTGCACCTGACCAACACGGCAAACGATATCAAGGATATCTACATCAAGGGTACAGGAAATAAGCTCACCTATGATAGCGTTGTGGCTCTGGGTGGTGCAACCATCTCTCTTACGTATGGTAATGCTCTGGGCCTGTACGATGCGGACATGCTGGATGTTGTCAACACGAACTCTTCCGGTGTGCTGGCTCTGGCTTCTTCTGCAGACCTCAATCTGGCGGGCAGAAATCTGGCCATTGGCGCACTGAATGATCTGACCTATCAGGGCAATATTTCCCTGGGTGCGGGCGAATCCTACCGCTTCGGCGGCAGCGGCAACCTGACGGTCGACACGGAGCTGAAGGCATCCGACAAGATGCAGATTGATGGTCAGGGCACCACGGGCAGCAGTGTAACTCTTGCCCGGGAGAATGCGTTCACCGGTGATATTATTGTGGGCGGAGGCCTGGAGCTGGAAACTCCCAATTCCCAAGGCAATATTGCCTTGCATGCTGGGCATTCCTCTGCACTGGCAGCCGCCAATTCCATCGACCTGCAGAAGGGGGCTGATTTCTACACGGATGGTCAGAATCTGATGGCGCAGAACCTGAGTGCCCAGAGCGGTTCAACCATCAGCAACAATGGCAACAGCAATTCTTCCCTGGTGCTTTATGTGACAGAGGGTGTAAACACCTCCATTGCCGATGGCGTGCTGAGCGACCAGTACAATGCAGCTAATCTTACCTTGGTAAAGGCTGGTGCCGGCACACTGAAAATGGAGGCCAACGCCAATTGGTCCGGCGAGCTTGTTATTGAAGGCGGTAAGGTAGTTGTAAAGACATCTGGCGATACAACAGCCGCTGGGGGTATTGGCTCTACAAATAACACCGTCTTTGTCGGTGATGGTGCGGTTCTTCGCGTCGAGGCGGCTAAGCGAGCAGGTTACAACCTTTTTGGTACGAGACTTGTTCAGACAGTGACAGGCACGGGCACCATTGAACTGGCATCCGGTGGTGCGGCTGTTCTGACCAGTCAGGGGGCGGCATTTGAAGGTACTGTTCATGTTATGGACAATACCCGCCTGTATATGAGCTCTGAATTAGTTTCCGGCCAGACCGTCTTTAACAACCTCTCTGCTTTGAATAAGGCAGATATCAAGGTTGATTCTGGTAGTCAGGTCCGTGTTACTACGAATCTGCAGACTGTTTCCAATACGTTAATCAATGCGTATTCTGATTTTTTCATTTCCGGATATGGTTTCGCGGGTTCTGATTCAGGGCTTGTACAAAGTGGGCTGAGAGATGGTGCTCTGGCCATTGATTGTGCTGCTACGGTATGGGGGAATGTCACCTTGCTGGCTGATGCCTCTATTTCGTCCAGCTCTTATGACCCCACAAATACAAAGAACTATCCTGGTTATTCATTACCCTACAATTGTACAGATACTTATAGTGCTTTGGGACTTAACCAGCACTATGGTGTGAAAGGTGCTTTGGGCGGTACCATTCGTGGCCGGATTCTCAGCGATAATCATGCAGAGTTAACCATTCAAGGTAATGAAGGTATAACCATTACAGCAGATTCTGATAATACCTTCGGTGATTTGAAGATTGCCGGTGGACTTATTCTCAATAAGGGCTTCCATGATGGTTTTGCCCTGCGTCTGGATGGCGGTAAGGCCGTGAGCCAGACCTCCACAGCACTGGGTACAGGCCATGTGACGCTGAACGACGGTCTCGTTCTGCGCCTGGCCGGCACTGGTGTGGCTAATCAGACAAGCGTGGAGTACACCTACGCCAACAATATCAGCGCCGGCGATGGTTCCACCATTCAGAGCTACAATATCACCAATAAGCTGACGGGAACCGTGACAGCCGCCGGCACCCTGAATCTTGCCACGGCTCAGGGCGGTGTGCTGAATCTGGCCGGTGGTGTTTCCGGCAGTGGCGCACTGAATATCGGTGCAGATTCTAAGGTGATTCTGGGTGATGGCGTGACCTTCGGCGGTAATGTGGTAGCCGAGGCCGGGGCTGATTTCACGCTTGAATCAGTGGCATCTCTGGCTACTACATCCACGATTACGGGTACGGATTCCCTTACGTTGCACCTGGGTGGTACGTCAGATTATACGCTGGGCGGCATCACGATGAATGGGGCAGATTCTGCTTTGACGCTTCATTTCGATTTCACTCAGGCAGGTTTGGCAGATTACACCACGCTCAATTCCTCAATTGCATCCTCTGCCACCACTATTGCGATTGACCTCAACATGTTCAACGACATCACGGAGGGCAACTACACGCTGATTAGTGGCAGCCTGGGCAACACAACCTACACCCTGGCAGATACATACGGCGATCGTCTGTCCCTTGTTGTGGATAACGGCACCCTTACGCTGCAGGTTGGTGCAGAAGGCCGCCTGTACTGGGCTGCTGATTCTGCCAGCCACGTGTGGAACAATACTGATAATAACTGGCTGACAGGCAACAAGGGAGAGAAGGAGGCCTTCTCCGGCACGGCTGAGGTGATGCTCACCTCCTCGGGACTGAGCACGGCAGGCACCCGCGAATCCATCAGCGTATCTGACACCCTGACCGTTGGTAAGGTGAACGTATCCTCCCTTTACGAGCTGAAGGGCGAGGGCTCGCTCAGCGGCAAGCAACTGGGCGTAGGTGCCGGCGGCGACCTGAAGCTGGGTGTGAATGCCACCTTCACGGAAGGTGTGCAGGTGAATGACGGCACGCTGACGGTGGAGGGCAAGTCTCTCACGGCCAATGTAAGCGCAGAAAATGGTGCAGAGGTGAATCTGAACGGTGCCACGCTGAAGGGTGATGTGACGGTTGGCTCCGAGTCTGCAGTCAACATGGATGCTGCCAGCATGACGGGCGCAGTGAGCACACCGGCCTCTGGAGCCATTTCCCTGACCAATGCCAAGCTCTCCGGCACCTTCTCCACAGATTCCGGAGCAACGGTGCTGAAGGCTGATAAGCTGGTGCTGAGCGAAGGTACGTTCGATTCTTCTGCCCAGCTGGAGGCCGGCTCCATCACCGTGGCCGGTGGTTCCTTCACCCTTAAGGGCGCTTCTGACATTGAGACACTTGCCGTGAATGCCGGTCAGACCGCCATGCTGCAGAATGCGGACAAGACGGTGGGCAACAACAAGGAGATTGGCACACTCTCCCTGGCTGACGGGGCCTCGCTTGCTATTAAGAACACTACCGCAGGCACTTCTGTATCGGGTATCATTGATACAGTGCAGCTTGCCGGTACCGGCACCATTAAGGAAGTACAGGATTCCGGGTATCTGAAGATTGGTACGCTGGCTCTTGCAGAGGGCACAACGAAGGGCACCCTGCAGATAAGCAAGGCCAACACAAATGGCGGTGCTGCCTACACCTCGGTTGTAGAATTCGGCTCAGCAACGGCTGCTGCCGGCAACTTTGCCGGTGATATTGTGCTGAGCAACACGAAGAACTCCAGCAGCAACAACCATTCTCTGTTCATCACGCTGGCAGGAAAAGAGACGTTCTCCAATGCCGTGGTGAAGATGCAGACTCAGGAGTGCTCTGGCGGTTATCTGGGCATGGGTGTCAAGGCAGATGGTGCAGTCATCGGCGGTCTGGAGTCTTCCTCCGCGGTGGGTACTCGCGCTCTTCTGTTCTCCGGTGAGGCAAACCAGAATTGCGGCTGGAATACAGGTGATAGCAATAACCACCAGATTGGTAATAGTGTTGCACGAACCCTCGTTATCGACACGGATGCCGGTGAGAGCTATACCTTCAATGGCCGTGTCATGAACAATCTCAGCATTGTCAAGACCGGTGAGGGTATGCAGGCCTTCAATGGCAAGTCCACAGAACACGGCTCTCACAACTTCAATGGTTCCATTGAAGTTCAGGCTGGTACGCTGGCGTTTACGGGTGATGCCATGGGCATGCTTTCCGCTGCCTCCAAGGTGACCGTGACTGGTGGTGCACTGGATATCAGCAGCTATGACTTTAACTCTGGCAACAGCCTGGCGGTTAATAATCTCTCCGTGTCTGAGAATGGCGTGCTGGCGCTGGGCAATCTGACGGCTGGTACAACGTACAACCTTTTCAGCACCACGGTGGATAATTGGACCACGCTGACATCGGATAACTTCTCCATCAGCGGAACATCTCTTTCCGATCTGGGGCGCGTGAATCTCGCCCTGGGTATGGATGGTTCTTTCTGCTATACCATGGAGGAAAGCTGGAACCTTGTCTGGAACGGTGGCGAATCCGGCAAGTGGAATACATCCACCAGCAACGAAGTGTGGGAGACAACCCGCCTGAATGAAATGGCTGGTGTGGAAACGACCTTCAACACGCGCTTCACCAACAATGATAATGTTGAGTTCAGAACCGGCGCAGATCTGGAGCTGGAGGGTAATATCATCGTTAACAACGTGAAGCTGGGTGATAATGTTGCCCTGGTGACCAATGGTAAGCTGACCATGAATGGCGAGCTGAGCATGGGCAGCGGCAGCAGCTGGGACTTCTCCGGCGAGACTACACTGCGCGTGTCGGAGGGGACTCTTAATAGCTCCGGCGCCTCCCTCACCGTGGGCGAGGACGCAACGCTTGTCATAACGGGTATGTCTGCAAGTGCAGATGGCGCTATATCCTCTGTCCTGGATAATGTTTCCGGCGTTGGTACGACGGTGCTGAATTACACCGTATCCGGCAATGGCCTGGGCTTTGATTTCCGCGGCCTGAGCGGCACGGTTCAGGTGGATAGCGGCCGTATTCAGATAAACAAGAGCCAGTTCGGTACGGAGAGTCCCACTATTGTGCTTGCATCCAGCAATAGCCAGCTGGTCTTTGCCGATGACAAGAACCCTGAATTGAAGAGTGATGTGGTGCTGAATGCCAACACGACCTTCCACTCAAACTCTGGTTGCTCTGGTACCATATCCGGTGTTATCAGCGGCAGCGGTAATCTGACCAAAGCAGGCACGGGCACGCTGACCTTCACGGAACAGAACACCTATACCGGCACGACGAACATCAGCGGCGGTAAGATTATTCTGGCTACCGGCGGGGATTACGTTCTGTATAACTCCGTGACCAATGGTACGCTGGAGGTTGCCAAGGATACCACACTGGTTGTTGCCAATGGTAAGGCCGTTTCGTCTGCTCTGCTGGTGAACGGCGGCGTGGTGGATGTGACCGCCAACAATAACGCGGTGATTTCCGGTAATGTCACGGTGCAGAATGGTGGTGTGCTGAAGTTCTCCTACACGGGGGCTGAGGCGTACGATTGTATGGCCAATCCCGGCAGCTGCACCATTACGCTCAACAATGGTACGCTGGATTTCGGCGCAACTCGTCAGACTCTTTCCAGCTGGGGTATCACCATGAGTAATGGTTCACTCATTTCCGGTGAGGGGCAGAAGTATAGCTCCTATCAAGCTGCCATTGACATCAATGCCGCCAGCATGACGATTGCTGCCACCGCCGGTCAGAATGAGATTTCGGCCTGGACGCGCCTGCGCAACAGCAACACCAAGGCGATTTATAACGTGAGCAATGGTGCCACCCTGACGGTGAGCGGTCTCATTCAGTCCGATGGTAAGGCAACGGGTGGTATCGAGAAGCAGGGTGATGGCACTCTCATCTTTACGCGTGACCATTCGTTTAACGGCACAACCACCATCTCTGCCGGTACGCTGGTGCTGGACCTGGGCACCGTGACCACGGGCGAGGGTGAATCTGCCGTGACGAGCAACGGTGTGTACACGCTGGATGGTGCCGTGGCAGGCGCAGGCAAGCTGCAGGTGAATACCGGTACCACCCTGCAGGTGGATGCCGCTACGGAGACGGTTGAGACGGAGGTATCCTTGCAGAAGGATGCCAGATGGCAGATTCAGACGCAGGGAAGCTACAGCCTGAGCAATAAGGTGAGCGGTGACGGTACGCTTGAAATCTCTGGCGGTACCACACTGGCCATTGGTGGCAACAATAACAAGCTTCTTGCCGTTGATACGGAGGTGAAGTCTGGCTCCACATTGCAGTTCACGGGCTCCAATACCTCTGATAACATTGCCTTTGGTGCCAATAAGTCCATCACGGTCGACGGCGGCACGGTTGACTTCGGCACGACTCGCCAGACCATGGGTGGCTGGACTCTGAACCTGAGCAACGGAGCTAAGGTGCAGGGCAATGGTGGCAGCTATAGCGCCAACGGTTCCCGCCAGGCTGCTCTGGACTACAACAACACAACGGGCAATACCATCAACGCAACAGCCGGGGTCAGCACTATTGAAGCGAAGACTCGTCTTCGTAGCGGTAGCGAGCTGACCTACAACGTATCCAAGGATGCTGCGTTGAATGTCACCGGCCTGGTGCATTCTGATGGCGGCAGCAACGGTGTCATCTATAAGACCGGCGAAGGTTCGCTGAGCCTGAACAATGAGACCAACGACCTGGGCAAGATTCTGGTTAAGGAAGGCTCGGCTGCTATTCACGGGGCTGGGGCATACACGCTGGCGGAGCTTCAGGCTGCCACCAAGGTGGACGTAGGCTTCTATGTAGGCGCAACCAAGGATACCACAACCAAGACAAGCGTAAGCGTTTCTCAGAAGGCCTTGCTGGGCGGTGGCGCCACGCTGAACACTACCTGCCTGACCCTGGCTGCAGGTTCCACGCTGGATATGGATAACCTGGACGCAGGGGCTGTGTCGCTGAGCGGCGCACTGACCTTTGGCGGCAAGGTGCAGATGGGCGAGAACCTGCTGGCCGCCGTGGGTGCCATGAGCGGCTACCAGAGCCTGGTGCTCTTTACCGGGCTGACGGATGGGGTAACTCTCCCCGCTACGGTGAGCGATGCTGCGTCCATGGTGCAGGCCAGTGAGGTATTCAGCAATGTGCAGAACAACACGCTGTACGTCTCCTACCAGGTCATCGATAACGTAGGCAGCCTGATGGTTGTTCTCGTTCCCGAGCCCGCTACGACCACGCTCAGCCTGCTGGCCCTGGCTGCTCTCGCTGCCCGCCGCCGCAGAAAGTAAAACAATTCGCGGGCGTCTCGCCTCGGCGTAGCCCCCGTAAGGGGGCGAAGACGGGAGCCCGCTACGACAACCTTGAGCCTGCTGGCCCTGGCTGCACTCGCTGCCCGCCGCCGCAGAAAGTAAGTATGGAGTAATTTAATCTGTAAGCAAGTGCCCGCGCGGTGGAATGGCTGCGCGGGTACTTTTTTGCGTGTTGCGGTGCCACTTTTTCACTATTCACTCTTCATTATTCACTTTTTAGGCTGGAAATTCGTGAAAAAGTGCGTATAATGCCCGCGCTATGTCAGAAAATGAACCTGCAATTACCGCTCCGGGTTCCTCCGAGGAGGAACTGATTGCCGTGCGCCGCGAGAAGGTGGGCAAGATTCGCGACCTGGGTGTGAATCCCTATGGTGGCCGATTCGATGTGACCACGAACGCGGGCGAAATCAAGGCAAACTTCGAGGAAGGTAAACAGGTGAAATTCCTGGGCCGCATCACGGCTCTGCGCGATATGGGCAACACCCAGTTCTTCAGCGTGAGCGATGTGCGCGGTTCCATTCAGTGCATGCTGACCAAGAAGTCCATGGAGCCCGAGGCCTGGGCCCTCTGGAAGCTCTTGGAGCGTGGTGACTGGGTGGGTATTGAGGGCGAGACCTTCATCACCCGCACCGGTGAGCCCTCCGTGCGCGTGGCTTCGTTCAAGGTGCTTTCCAAGGCCCTGCGACCCATGCCCGATAAGTTCCACGGCCTGGCCGATATGGACATGCGCTACCGCCGCCGCCACCTGGACCTGATGAGCAATCAGGAAAGCGCTGACCGCTTCGTGAAGCGTTCCCTCATCGTGCAGGAAATCCGCCAGTACCTCGTGGACCGCGGCTTCCTGGAGGTGGAGACCCCGATGCTCCAGGATATTGCCGGTGGTGCTTCCGCCAAGCCTTTCGAATCCTACTACAACGCGCTCAAGAAGGCCGTGACTCTGCGTATCGCGCCGGAGCTTTTCCTGAAGCGTCTGCTGGTGGGTGGTTTCCCCAAGGTGTTCGAGCTGAACCGCAACTTCCGTAACGAAGGTGTGGACCGCCGCCACAACCCGGAGTTCACCGTGCTGGAGGTATACGAGGCCGGTGGCGACTACGAGACCATGGCCACCATGATGGAGGAAATGATCTGCACCGTGGCCGAGAAGGTGTTCGGTACGCTGAAGTTTGACCAGTACGATGACAACGGCAACCTGCGCTGGACGGTGGACCTGACCCGCCCCTGGCGCCGCGCCGACTACAACGACCTGGTGAAGGAAGTAGCCGGTGCCGACTGGTTCGACCTGACCCCGGAGCAGCGCCGCTCCCGCGCCGAAAACGAGCTGCATGTGCAGATTGGCGATGACCTGAACGATACCGACGTGACCCAGCAGGTTTACGAGAAGCTGGTGGAGGAGAAGCAGGCCAACCCGCTCTTCGTGTGCCACGTGGCCCGTGACCTGGTGCCCCTGGCCAAGGCCAACCCCGAGGACCCCAGCGTGGTGGACGTGTTCGAGCTTGTGATGAACGGGCAGGAGCTCTGCCCCGGTTACTCCGAGCAGAACGATCCCGTGGAGCAGCTGGAGCGCCTGCAGCACCAGGCTGGTGAGGACACCCAGAAGATTGACTACGATTTCGTGGAAACCCTGGAAAGCGGCATGCCCAGCGCCGGTGGTATCGGTATCGGTATCGACCGCCTCTGCATGCTCATGACCGGTGCCAGCTCCATCCGCGATATCATCCTCTTCCCGCAGCTGAAGAACCGCGGTTAATTCCCGCAGCTCAGCACACAAAAGACCGCCTCACCCGGGGCGGTCTTTTTGTGTGCTGAAATGCCCGTGATAACGCGGCAATCCGAGCCCCTGCCTGCCCTCTATCGCCCTCTGCGAGGGCTCTGAGTCAGGGCCGCACCGCAATGAAATCCGCCACTGGCATGGCGGCCTGAATGCGGTTTTCTCCGGTCTGAATTGCCCGGCGTTCGCCGGGCAGTGCGTTAAGGCTCAGGCGCGTAATCAATCCGCACGGGAACCTGCTCTACATCAAGCCCGGCGGCGGTGAGGGTATCGAGCACCTCGATGAAGCGGGCCATGGAAGCGCCGCCGGCGGCGGAGAGCTGGATGGTGGCCGCGGGGTTCTGGCGCAGGAGCTCGCGCACATCTGCCACAAGCTGGTCGGCGGGGGTGAGCTTGCCGTTGAAGGCGATGCTGCCGTCATCTGCCACTTCGAGCAGGATGCTGTTGCGGTCTCCCTGGGTGCCGGCCAGGTGGTGGGTCTGGGGCACATCAAGCTTCAGCACGCTGACCTGCCGCTTGAACTCGGTGTGCACAATGAAAAAGATGAGCAGGATGGTGAGGATATCGAGCATGGGCACGATGGGGATGCCTTGCTGCCCGAATTTGCGTTCGTAGAGCTTCATGGCTGGCGAATCAGGCGTTGCGGTTGGCGAGCAGGTCGGTGAAGCTCTGGTTGATGCGGGCCGCGCGGCGCTCCAGAGCGCGCTCAAAGCAGCTCAGCGCAATGGTGCCGGGCACAGCAATGGCCAGGCCGAAGATGGTGGTGTAGAGCGCCTTGGAGATGCCCAGGGCAATGCCGTCCTGCGCCTCCGGGGTGCCGAATACGCCGAAGATGTCTACAAGCCCCCAGGCGGTGCCCAGAATGCCGAGCATGGGGGCAATGGTGGTGATGATGCTGATAGTGGCGAGCCCGGCGCGCTGGCGGTCGATGATGCAGCGGAGTCGGGCCTCCACCTGCTGCTCCAGCGCTGGGCCGGCGGGCTGGGTGCAGAGGAAGCTGAGCACCTGTGCCAGTTCATCCTGCGGGAAAGTCTGCGCTACGGATGCCGGGGGAATGCTGCCCGCAGCGGCGGCTTCGAGCTGGGGCAGGCATTTGTGCCGGCGGCTGAACAGCAGGTGGTACAGAATGGCTGCCAGCATGATGATGGAGCAGGCGAGCAGGGGAAGCCCGAAGGGATGACAGGCGGCAAAGAATTGGCGGATGGTTTCGTGCATGGTGGTCTGGTGGGTTAATTAGTCAAAGTTGAATTCGAAGATGAGTTCCATGAGCTCGCCGATGACGTCGGCTTGCACTTCCTGCGGCATGGGTGGCAGACTGGCCTTGCGGATGGCCTTGAAGGTGAAGGATTGCTGGCTGATGCTGGCCCCGCTGCGGCGGATGAGCGCCATACTGTCAATCTGCCCGCGTTTGTTGATGCGCAGGCTGATGGTGATGGTGCCGGGAATGACGTCGCCGCGGTGTTCATCGCAGGCCATGTACCAGAAATGCGCTACGCGGCGGTAGACCAGCGCCTCGTACATACCGCGCGGGGTGGAGGCCACATTGAGAGCGGCGCCGCGGCCCAGCACAAAGCGTCCGCTGCTGCGGCTGCGGCGCTCGTAGGTGCGGAATCCGGGCTGCTGGGGCTGGCGCGCCAGACTGGGGTCGTAGAACACCTGCGGCGTTTGCGGGCGGGGACGGGTGGCCTTTCCGGTGCCATCGGTGGCTCCCTTGGGGGCGGCATGCTGCTCCCGCTCCTGCAGTGTGGTGGGCATCTCCTCCCGCTGCTGCTGCAGCTGAAGCTGGCCGCTCAGGTCATCGCTGAGGGTGAGGGATTTGGTGGCATCAATGATGCTGTCTTCCGCGTCCTGTCCCTGGGCTTCCGGGGCATCGGTGCCGTTCTGCTGTCCCTGTGCCGGGGCCTCTGCTGGCGGTGTGGGCGGCAGGGGCGGCTGTGGCAGCGGGGCTGGGGGAGCAGGCTGAGTTGCAGCCTCGTTCTTGCCCTCGTGTTCCAGGTCGCCCTCTTGGCGCTCCTGGTCAAAGGTGACCAGCTCCTCCTTTTCCTCGCCATTCTGGGCGGGGGCCGGGGCATCGGTGCGGCGGTGGGCGGCATCCGGCGCACTGGCAGCGCGGGTGTTGCGCTTGCCCTCGTAGTCCGGCTGGTCGGGCAGGGCCTGCGGCGTATCGGCGCTGGTCTTGGCAAAGGGCTTTTCTTTGGTCGGCTGCTCCGGCTTCTGTGGAGCCTCTGCCGCCTGCTTCTTCTCCGCATCCGCTTTTTTACGGGCCGCTGTGCGCAGCACCTGCACAGCCCGTGCCTTGCGTGGCTTCTCCTGGCGTTTCACTTTTTCCTGCGGCGGCAGAAGCAGCAGCAAACAGGCCAGCAGCACATGCAGCAGCAGTGAGAGTGCCACGCAAAGAAGCACCCTCGGAATCCGTTTCTGCTGCATACCGTTCACTACTGTACCAGTTTGCCATGATGCTCCGCGATGCGCAAGCCTGCTTCATGTCACCTGGAAGTACAATTTACAAGTGGGAGCTTTTAAAAACACTGCAAATGGCGATTTGGCGGGGGCTCAAATCTTTCGGAGCACGGGACTTCAGTCCCGAAAACTCAAGCGATGAGGGACTAAAGTCCCTCGCTCCGACAAAAAACAGTTGCCCGACAAACTCCCATTTTGCTGGTAACTTCGACTTATTAGAAGCGGAGAATTAAATTCTCCTTTGTACATCAAAATATTGTAAATTGCCGCGATTCCTGAAACCGATTTTCTCTGTTGGACTAACAGTGATACTATTTCTGCGTGGCTGGGGGTATGATACGCGGGTATGAACCCGATTATTGTTGATGCTGTGAACCGGCAGATTAAGCTGGAGTTTGAGTCTGCCTTCCTTTACCTTGCTTTCTCCGGGAATCTTCGCCAATACGGCCTGCCGGGCATGGGGCATTGGATGCGCGAGCAATACCGCGAGGAATGCGGCCACGCTCTGCGTTTTGTCTCGCATCTGGAGAACCGCCGGGCGAAGGTGCTCATCCCCAGCGTGGCCGCACCGGAATATACGTGGGAAACGCCGTTGGATTTGTTCCGCATGTCGCTGGAGCATGAGCGCCGCATCACGGCCTCGATTCACGAGCTGCTCACCCTCTGCCGTGAGGAGAAGGAATACGCCACGCAGTGCCTCCTTTTCGATTATGTGAAAGAGCAGGTGGAAGAAGAACTGCAGGTGGAGGAAATCGTGGATATCATGACCCTCTGCGGCTCCCGCATAGATGAATTGCTGAGCCTGGACCAGAAGCTCGCCGCCCGAACCACCCAGGCGTGGGAGTAAGGGGATTGACTATTGACTATTGACTATTGACGATTGACTATTAAAGAATTCCGCGGGCGTATGCCCGCCTGAATTTTAATTAATCACTAATCCCTAATCATTAATCATTAGCTTTCGCTCACAGCGAAAGCGATGTCCTTCAGGGTGGTGCGGTGCATGCTGAGGGCGCTGACCAGGGTGCGGAGCAGCTGGAGGGAGGCGGCGGCGTCGTAGAGAGCATCGTGCCAGCGGGCGTGGGTGGAGTCATTTACCAGGGCTGTGACTGTATCGGTGATGCCCAGGGCCTCGCACACGCAGGAAAGGGAATGGTCCGGTAAATCCGGGGCGGCCTGGCGGGCCAGGGCCAGGGTATCCACCCAGGGGCCGAATCCGTGGCCGGGGAAGCTGCGCAGGAAGCGTTTTTCCGTGGCGGGGTTATGCCCCAGCACCACGGCGCCGCGCAGCATATCGCGAATCTGCGGCCAGAGCGAGGCATAGGCCGGGGCATCGCGCAGCATGTCGGTGGTGATGCCGTGCACCTTGGCGGCGCTCCAGCGCACCGGGCGGTTGCAGGCAATGTAGCTGGTGAACAGGCGGGGCGTTTCAGAGAACAGCCCCTCCACGCGTACGACGCCAATCTGCACCGGGCAGTCGGTCTCGCCCGGTGCGGTGCCGGCGGATTCAAAATCGATGGCCGCCCAGCTCAGGTCTTCCAGTGCCGTGTGCTTCACCTTAATTCTGTTTCTGCCAGCCGTGAATGGCCTGAAGCTCTGCGCAGAGGGCGGCATAATCGCAGGTGAGGAACTGGCCGTCGCGGTAGAGTTCCTGGCCATCGACCACGGTGAGCTTGTTTTCCAGACCTGAGGCGGCGTACACAATGTTGGACACGATGTTGTGCACCGGTTGCATGTTCGGCGTGGTGAGGTCCAGGGCGATGAAATCGGCCTTCATGCCGGGTTCCAGAATGCCGATGAGCGGGTCGTGCAGGGCATCGGAGCCGCCGCGGGTGGCCATGTCGAGCGCCATTTGGGCGGGGCAGGCGGTGGAGTCGAGGTGCGTGACCTTCTGCAGGAGACTGGCCATGTACATCTCACGCACCATGTTCTGGGCGTTGTTGCTGGCGGGGCCGTCGGTGCCCAGAGCCACGGGGATGTGGTAGCGCTGCATGGCACCGATGGGGGCCACGCCGCTGGCCAGCTTCATGTTGCTGGCGGGGTTGTGCACCACGGCGCAGCGGCCTTCGGCCAGCAGTTCCATATCGCGCTCATCTGCATGTACTACGTGGAAGAAGGTGCTGTCCGGCTGGAGCAGGCCCAGGCTCTCGCAGTACGGAATGGGGCGCATGCCGAAGTTCTGCAGGCAGGTCTGGGTTTCGGCCTCGGTCTCTGCCAGGTGCATGCCGAAGAGGGCTCCGGTTTCGTCTGCCAGGGCGCGGCACTTGGTGAGCAAGTCGGCATTGGTGGTGTAGGGCGCATGCGGCAGCACGGCCTGGCGGATGCGCGGGTGGCCCTTCCAGGCCTCTGCCTGGGCGCGCACCAGGTCGAAATAAGCCTCGGCATCCTTGCAGGTGAGGGAGGGGAAGAACTGCGTGACGCTTTCGCCCATGACGGCACGCATGCCCAGCTTGTCCGCAGCGCGGAACACGCTGTTCTGGTGCATGTACATGTCGTAGAAGGCAGTGGTGCCGGTGCGAATCATCTCTGCCAGGGAGAACATGGCCCCCAGCTCCACCAGTTCGGGGGTGAGGCGTGCCTCTGCCGGGAAAATATCCTGCGTGAGCCAGTCCATGAGCGCCTTGTCATCCGAATACCCGCGCAGCAGGCTCATGGAGACATGGGTGTGGGCATTGATAAGGCCGGGCATGATGACGGCCTTGCCTAAATCCACGCGGCGGGCATCCGGGAAGAGAATCTCGAGCAAATCCGTATGCCCCACAGAGAGGATTTTGCCGTCCTCCACGGCTACAGCGCCCTTTTCCAGAATGTCGCGAGCGTCATTCTGGGTGACTACGTAATCGGCGGTATAAAGCGAAATCATGGCAGGATGATGAAAGAGTTACCAGAACAGGCCGGCGCAGGTGCAGATGCTCAGGCCATAGATGAAGTTGAACACGGCAATGCCGGAGATGAGGCGCGGACGCTGGCCCAGCCAGTTCATCCAGTCGCGGAAGAGGTAGGGCTTGCCCACCCAGAACATGGCAACGGTGAGCACCGGGTACCACCACAGGGGGATGAGGATGCGGGAGTGCGGGTCTTTGAGGAAGGCGGCGCTCATGGGCACAATGGCCATGAGCAGCAGGAAGAAGCCCAGCGCGCGGGCGAAGAGTTGTTCCTTGGCCATGCTGCTCATCACGAACCAGATAACCGGGCAGAGGATGAGGAGAATGCCGCGGAAACTCTCGAACTCAAACAGCGGCATGCACAGCGGGTTCCAGTCTGCCTTGAAGAGCAGCAGCGCCACCCACAGGAAATCGATGCCCAGCAGCACGGTGCCGGCGCTGCTTTTGGCGTGCACGCTGGTGAGCTGGCGGCGGAATTTCTCCGGGCAGAGCAGAACGTACAGGCTCAGCAGCATGAGTACCATGCCCATGATGAAGCCCGTGGGGGCCAGGGAGAGTGATTCGTAGATATGCATATGGTTCAGGTGGTGAGTGGTTAAGGGTTATACATCGAGGTCGTCGTCATCGTCCTCTGCCTCCAGAGGGGCGTACTCCAGGCGGGCCTGGGTCACGCGGCGGCCATCGGTGCCGATGACGGTGATAAGGTAATCGCGCAGGCGAATCTGCTCATTGCATTCGGCCAGGTGGCCGAGGTGGTCGGTGATGTAGCCGCTGAGGGTGGAAATGCCGTTGTCCTTCTCTATTTCGCCGATTTCGGGCAATTCTTCCTCCAGGTCGAAGAGGGCAATGGAGCCGCTGGCAATGTACTGCCCATCGGCCACCTTGAAGAAGGTGCGGGCGGCTTCGGTCTCGAATTCGTCCTGAATATCGTTGCCCACAATCTCCTCCAGCACATCATCCAGATACACCAGACCCTGTGCCTCGCCGTATTCATCCACCACCAGGGCAAAGTGCGTGTGCTCGCGGGAGAAGAAGTCGAGCAGGGTGTCCAGCTTCATGGTTTCGGGCACCACCTTGAGCTCGCGGCGTTCGACCATGATGTCGCGGGTGCCGCTGTGCACCATCTTGAGGATGTCCTTCACATGCACCCAGCCCTTGGCGTGGTCCAGGTGGCCGGAAACCAGGGCAAAGCGGCTGTGGCGGCTGGTGAGCACCTGCTCCAGCAGCTCTTCGAAGCTCTTGTTGATGTCCAGCACCTCCACGCGGCTGCGGGGTACCAGAATATCGCGCACGGAGCGGTCGTTCAGCTCCAGGGCGTTCATGGAAATCTCTGCCTCGGTCTCCGTCACTTCCTTGCTGCGGCCGCTGGCCTCCACGATGAGGGCAATTTCCTCGGCGCTGTGGGATTCATTCGGCTCATAGTGCGGGTCCACGCCGAATACACGGTGGGCAATGGCGTTGGCTGTGTTGTTGAACAGCAGGATAATCCACTTCGTGTACTTGGCGAAGCGGTGCATGGAAACCGCCGTGCCCAGGGCTATCTCCAGCGGCTTGCGGATGGCCAGGCTCTTGGGCACCAGCTCACCCAGCACCACGTGGGCAAAGGTGAAGATGGCGTAGGACAGGGTGTAGGATATCACATGCACCACCGTGGGTGTCAGGTGCAGGTAGTAGCTCAGCGGGCTCTCGATGAGGCTGGCAATGAAGGGCTCGCCCATGGCACCCAGGGCCAGAGAGGCAAAGGTGATGCCCACCTGATTGGCGGAAAGGTAGGTGTCCAGGTGACGCACGATGTGGCGGGTGGTGCGGCGGCGCAAGGCCTGGGCCTTGGTGTCGTCCGCATCCTCGGCCAGCTGGCTCTCGCGCACGCGGGCGCACGCAAATTCATTCGCCACGAAAAAGGCGTTCAGAAACAGGAAGAAACTGATGCCCACCACGAAGAGAACAATCTCACCGGCGCTCGGGTAGGTCCATTCCAGCCGGGAAATTTCTTCAGGTGTAAGGAAAAATTGCATATAGTCTGGGTATTAAAGCTTTTCGTACACGCCCTGGTCACGCTTTTGCATCACGGTGAAGCCTGCCTTCTTGGCATCGCTGATAGAGAGCGGTGCTGTAATCTTCGGCACATTCACATTGCCAATCTTCTTGCGCACCGGGTTCTTGCAATACATGCAGTGGGTGAGGGGGGCGCGGTCTGCCGGGCGCATCAATTCAAAGCCCTTGCGGCACATGCGGCAAGATCGCTCAGGGTCTTCCGGATTCTCTGATATGTATTCGTAGATGGGCATCTGGTAATAAAGCAACGCGGGCTAGTCCATATAGGATAGCCCGCGCAGAAAAATTGTCAAGTCTATATCAGGACTTACCAGCTGGACTTGGTCACACCGGGAATCATGCCGGCGTTGGCAAGCTCGCGGAAAGCGATACGGGAAAGATGGAAGCGGCGCAGGAAAGCGTGACGACGACCAGTGAGCTCGCAGCGGTTTACGAGACGCACGGGGGAAGCGTTGCGCGGCAGCATCGTAAGACCGATGTAGTCGCCTTCAGCCTTCAGCTTGGCGCGGAGGTCTGCATAACGAGCCGCGACAGCTGCCTTCTTCTTGTTTCTTTCAATCCAGCTTTTCTTTGCCATAACTTTGTGGGCCGGATATATACAGCATATCGGAATATAAGTCAAGCGGAATTTGACTCAAAAATCAATTTTTTGCATTTTTATTCCGCTTTGTTGAAAAAAATGCTTTTCTTATTACTGGGAATATGGTAGGAATTAGCCATGAGCAGGTTTGTGTTATTCATGCAGGCGGGCGTTATGCCTTTGTTCGCGGCTGTGGAGTTAGATGCTATCTATGGCGATGGCATGGTTCTGCAGCGCGGGCGCGAGGTCGTGGTGCGAGGCACAACGGATAAGCCTTCTGAGCCGGTGACGGTGCAGTTCAACGGGCAGAAGGTGAAGGCGCAGGTGAAGGGCAAGCGCTGGCAGGCGGTGCTGCAGCCCATGGAGGCCAATGCCCAGGGGCAGACGCTGGAGGTTCGCCAGAAGGGCGACAGCGCCACGGTGGAGAATGTGGTGGTGGGCGAGGTGTGGCTGGCCAGCGGGCAGTCCAATATGCTCTGGCGCCTGAACCAGACACCCGGCAACAAGCAGACTATTGCCCAGTCTGCCAACGAGAATTTCCGTTTCTATCACAGCGAGCCGCAGGTACACACCAGCCCGCCCCGCTACACGCCGGAGCTGCTGGAGCGCGTGAAGGAGAAGCGCATGTACGAAGGGAAGTGGGCCGTGAGCACCCCCGGCGCCTCCCCGCGCATGAGTGCGGTGGCCTATTACTTCGGCCAGGCTTTGCAGAAGCAGCTGGGGGTGCCGGTGGGCGTGATTCATGCGGCGCTGGGGGGCTCGAACATGCTGGCCTGGATTCCCCGCGATGTGGTGAAGAAGGAATACCCCGGCTGCCAGGGTAGCGCCTGGGTGAAGAGCAAGTATGCCAGCGAGTGGGTGCGTGGCCGCGCTCAGCAGAACGTGGGCCCCGGCGGTGATTTTGCGCTGCATCCCTATGCCCCCTCCTATTTATATGAAACAGGTATTGAACCCTGGGAGGGTTTCCCGGTGGCGGGTGTCATCTGGTATCAGGGGGAATCGGATGCTGAGATTCTGGACAATGACCAGAACAAGAAGCTGCTGAAAGATCTCATTACCTCCTGGCGCGACAAGCTGGGTAATAAGAAATTGCCTTTCCTGCAGGTGCAGCTGCCCCGCATCAACGATAAGAGCAAGTTGCGTGCTTACTGGCCGGAGTTCCGCCAGGTGCAGGCAGAGGTGGCCGCAGAGCTGCCCGGAGTGGAATGCGTGGTGACCCTCGATTTGGGCTCCACCAACAGCGATGTGCATCCCCCCCGCAAGGTGGAGGTGGGCGAGCGCCTGGCTGCAACTGCGTTGAAGTCGGTGTATGGCAGGGATGTGGCTGCCAGTGGCCCGGAGATTCAGGGCTTCATGAAGAAAGGTTCCAAGGCCCGGGTGTTCCTGGCTTATGCCGATGGCCTGAAAACGACGGATGGCGCCGCCCCCGCAGGCTTTGAAATTGCCGGCGCTGATAAGAAATTCGTACCGGCCACCGCCGAGATTGATGGGCAGACCATCATGCTTTCTGCAGTGGGGGTGAAGTCTCCCAAGTATATCCGCTATGGCTGGGCCGTGTTCATGAATCCCAATCTGGTGAATGCCGCCGGCCTGCCCACAGCCCCGTACCCGGCTTCAGAGGCTGCGGTGGTTAAGAAAAAGGCAAAGCGGAAGTAAGACCGCTAAGGTGACCGCCGTATGATAATAAACCGGGCATTGGGGATGTGCTTTTCCCAATGCCCGGTTTGATTTTTGAGAGAAAAATCGGTGAAATGGGCCTGAAAATCGGCAAATTTCGGTAGCTTTTGAAAAATCTTCCGCTTGTAATGGTAAGCCGACGAGCGAGTTACGAGACGAACGGAAAAATCCGCAGTGTTACTGCGGATTTTTCCACTATGACATTGCGGATTTTTCCAAATTTGCTTGACCAAGGGTGGGAAATGGTGCAAAATGAGTCAGGTATGAAGAATGAGGCTCCCTATTATGCACGAACAGCCGCAGCGAAGGTGAAATATCTTTCGGCGCACTATCCGAGTGTGCTTGTGCTGGGTGCCCGGCAGGTGGGCAAATCAACGATGCTCAGGGAGCTGTGTCCGGAGGGGATGAACTATGTGACACTGGATGATTATACCCTGGCTGCACAGGCGAAGAATGACCCGATGGGCTTTTTGCAGGAGCATAAGGCCCCATTGTTCATTGATGAGGTGCAGTATGCGCCGGAGTTGCTGAGAGTCATTAAAATGAAAGTGGATGAGAGCCGCCAGAATGGTATGTACTGGTTGACCGGGTCTCAGCAGTTTCACCTGATGCAGGGGGTAACGGAGACCTTGGTTGGCCGCGTGGGCATACTGGATCTGCACAGTATGTCTCAGAGGGAGATGCTGGGGAATGGTGATGCTGCCCCGGTATTTAACCCGGAAGATTTGCGCGGATATCAGGCAGGAGGCTCTGTCTGCGATATACATGAGTTGTACGAGCGTATCTGGCGAGGTGGTTACCCGGCCTTATGGAAGGACAGAGAACTGGAACCGGAGGATTTTTATGATTCATACATGCGCACCTATCTGGAGCGGGATGTGCGGGAACTTTCTCAGATTGGGAATCGCGCTGCGTTTGTGAAATTCATGCAGTCGGCTGCGTTGCGCACGGGGCAGCAACTAGTGTATGCTGATATTGCAAGGGATGCGGAGGTGTCTCCCAATACGGTGAAGTCCTGGATTTCCATTCTGGAAACCACGGGTATTATTTCCCTGTTGCAGCCGTATTCGGCAAATGCCATCAAGCGGCTTACCAAGACTCCCAAGCTCTATTTCATGGATACCGGCCTGTGTGCCTGGCTGGCTGGGTGGAAGAGTCCGAAATCCTTGATGAATAGTCCTATGGCCGGAGCTATTCTGGAGACCTGGGTATATGGCCAGCTTATCCGAAGCTTCAACCACAATGGCAAGCGCCCGCAGCTATACTTCTTCCGTGATGCCAAGGGAACATCCGAAGTGGATTTCGTGCTGGTGCAGGATGGTACCATTTATCCCATGGAGGTCAAGCGCAGCAGTAGCCCGGCTGCCGCAGATTTGCGGCATGCTGCCAAGATTCCCACCGGTCCTTTTGCGCTGCATCCGGGTATTGTGTTCTGCACGGCAGAGCAGGTGTATTCGCTTGATAAGGGGCTCATGGCCTTCCCGATTTCGATGCTGTGATGGCCGTCGGTTGTTTTTGTAAATTGCAGTTTGACGGGGTCGCAAATTAATCGGAGCACGGGACTCTTAGTCCCGAAAACTTAACCAGTGAGGGACTAAAGTCCCTCCGCTCCGACAAAAACAGTTCCCCTCCAAACCGTCATTTTGAGTTTTTAGAGCTCCCCAGATAATAAACCGGGCATTGGGGATGTGCTTTTCCCAATGCCCGGTTTGATTGTTGAAGAATGAAGATAGGGAACGAAATCCCTTCGGGACGAAATCCACCTTCGGTGGGCGAAATCGCGGCTGCGCCGCGACGAAATCCTCCCGGTGGTCGGACTTTATAACCAGCCCAGGCCCACGGCCTTGCGGATGCGGGTGAGCACCTTGGAAGCCTCCTCGCGGGCGCGGGCGGCGCCGGTGTTGAGCACGTCGTCCACGTATTCGGGGTGGGCGAGAATCCACTCGCGCTTTTCGCGGGCGGCGCGGAAGTATTCCCAGTAGGCCTCGAAGAGGTCCTTCTTGAATTGGCCGTAGCCTACGCCGCCGGCAAGGTGGGCATCCACCATGGCCTGGTACTGCTCCGGCGTGGCGAAAAGCTTGTAAAGCGCCAGGATGATGGAGTTTTCCGTGGGCTTCGGGTCTTCCAGCGGGGTGGCATCGGTCACCACCTTCTTGTTGATGAGCTTGCGCAGGGGCTTTTCCTCGCCGAAGATGGGCAGGGTGTTGCCATAGCTCTTGCTCATTTTCTGGCCATCCAGACCGGGCACCACGGCGGTGGTTTCGGAGATGATGGCTTCGGGCATCTTGAGGAGCCCCTCGCCGAAGGTGTCGTTAATCTTGCCTGCCAGGTCGCGGGTCACCTCCAGGTGCTGCTTCTGGTCCTTGCCCACGGGCACTGCGTCGGAATCATACAGCAGAATGTCTGCGGCCATGAGGGCGGGGTAGGCAAAGAGGGCATGGCTGGCGGCAAAGCCCTTGGCCACCTTGTCCTTGTAGGAGTGGCAGCGCTCCAGCAGGCCCATGGGGCACAGGGTGGAAAGAATCCAGGCCAGCTCATTTACCTCCGGCACGGCAGACTGGGCAAAGAAAACGGCCTTTTCCGGGTCGAGACCGCAAGCCAGGAAATCCACGGCCAGCCCGCGGGTGTTTTCGCGGAGCTTTTCGGCGCTCTCCATGGTGGTCATGGCGTGGTAGTTGGCAATGAAATAGAAGGCTTCGCCTTTTTCCTGAAGTCGCACAGCGGGCTCAATGGCGCCGAAGTAGTTGCCGATGTGGAGCTGGCCGCTGGGCTGTAATCCTGTGAGGAATCGCATAGATGGTGTGATGTGTGTACGTTGAAAAAAGGGGGGGGAATCAGGGCTGCGGGTTAGCCTCTTCCTGGGTAAGCAGGGCGTCCAGGTAGCGTTTCAGGCTGTCGGCGGTGAAGGCGCCCTCGATGCTGCGCAGCTTGATGCCCTCGGTGTAGAATACCGTGGTGGGCACCTTGGTCAGGTTATAATCGTTGGCAAGCGCCGGGTAGGTGTCGGCGTCAATCTCCACCACCTGGATGGCGCCTTTCTCCATTTCTGCCAGCTCCTTCAGAGAGTTGCGCATGGCAGTGCTGTGGCGGCACCAGGGGGCTGTGAAGCAGAGCAGCAGCGTGCGGCCGGAGACTTCGGTCACCTGGCGCATGTCCTGTCCCTCGTACACGCTGTAGAGCTCGAACTTGCGACCGCCCTGCAGGCTGGTGGGTACCTGTTTATCGGTGCGGATGAGGGATTGGATGGATTCTCGCTGCGGGTTCGGCGCAGGCTTGGTGGGGGTGGTGAATTGGGAGGATCGCTCCTGTTTTTCCTGGTCAGATTCGCCACAGCTCACGCAGAGCAGGGGGAGCAGCAGCAGACAAACCAGAATACCAAAGCGTTTCATGCCGCCTATCTTGCCATTTTTCCTCGGAGCTGTCAACTCTTTGCGCTTGTCATCAGCCGGGGCTGTGCTATAATAACGCGCATGAAGTACACGGAAAAACTTGCTGCCCGTATTGCCGCCACGCGTTCTGCCCTCTGCGTGGGTCTGGATCCCCGCCCTCAGACTGAGAACATGACCCAGCTTGCCGACTGGCTGCGCAAGGTGGTGGAAGAGACGGCTCCCTACGCTGCTGCCTACAAGCCCAATATCGCTTATTTCGAGGCCATGGGCCTGCCGGGGCTGAAGATGCTGGAGGAGCTGCTGCCCGATATGCCCAAGGATATCCCCGTGATTCTGGATGCCAAGCGCGGCGATATCGGCGAGACGCAGAAGTACTACGCCCAGGCTTACTTTGACCGCATGGATGTGGACGCTGTGACGCTGAACCCCTTCATGGGCTACGATATTCTGGAGCCCTTCCTTGACCGCCCCGGCAAGGCTGTCTATCTGCTGGCTGTGACCACCAACCCCGGCTCCGTGGATGTGGAGCAGCAGGTGCTGGCCAATGGCCGCAAGGTGTACCAGCTGGTGGGTGATATGGTGACCCGCTCCATTGCTGAGAACAGCGCCACGGAGGTGGGTATGGTAGTGGGCCTTACCAATGCCAACAGCCAGATTCTGACCGACCTGCCGGACGCCCCGCTGCTGGTGCCTGGTCTGGGTGCTCAGGGTGGTGACCTTTCCGCCCTCACCGGCGGCACCCGCGTGGCTCCCCCCACCATCAATGTTTCCCGTGGCATTCTGTACAAGGATCCCGAACTGAGCTTCGCCGAGAAGGCAGAGAAGTGGGCCGCCCTCATCAGAGAGGCTCTCGCCCTCTGATTAAATGGGAATTACGAAGTGCGAATTACGAAGTGTGAAATCAGCTGCGGCTGCGCCGCAGGGAATTTTACAATAGTCAATCGTCATTAGTCAATTGTCAATCCAAACAGGCTATGCATCAATATTTAGGGCTGCTTGATGATGTGCTCACCAATGGGGTGGGCAGGGAGGACCGCACCGGCACCGGCACCATCGGTGTGTTCGGGCGGCAGATTCGCTGCGATTTGCGCGATGGTTTTCCCTGCCTGACCACCAAGAAGCTGCACCTGCGCTCCATCATTTACGAGCTTCTCTGGTTCCTGAAGGGCAGCACGAATGTGCGCTGGCTGCAGGAGCGCGGCGTGAGTATCTGGGACGAGTGGGCCGACGAGAACGGCGACCTGGGCCCGGTGTACGGCAGCCAGTGGCGCGCCTGGCCGGATGGCAAGGGTGGCAGCATTGACCAGATTGCCAAGTTGATTGACGGCCTGAAGAATAATCCCTGGAGCCGGCGCCACCTGGTGAGTGCCTGGAATGTGGCCGAGGTGGACGGCATGGCGCTGCCCCCCTGCCACTGCCTGTTCCAGTTCTGCGTGATTCCGGCACAGAAGGAGGGCGAGAAGCACGGCCTGAGCCTGCAGCTTTACCAGCGCAGCTGCGATTTGTTCCTCGGTGTTCCTTTCAACATTGCCAGCTATGCGCTGCTGCTCATGATGGTGGCGCAGGTCTGCGGCTACGAGGCACGCGAGTTTGTGCACACCTTCGGTGACCTGCATCTCTACAAGAACCACCTGGACCAGGCCCGCCTGCAGCTGAGCCGCGAGCCCCGCCCGCTGCCCACCATGCGTATCAACCCCGAGGTGACGGAGATTGATGGTTTCGATTTCTCTGACTTTGTGCTGGAGAATTACGACCCGCATCCGCACATCAAAGCCGCTGTTTCGGTATGAGTCTGAGCTTTACAGGAGTGGTGGCCATGGATGCCGCTCGCGGTATCGGCCTGAATAACGGTATTCCCTGGCGCCTGAAGGAGGACTTGCAGCTCTTCAAGCGTATCACCATGGGGCATCCCATCCTCATGGGCCGCAAGACCTGGGAGAGCCTGGGCCGCCCGCTGCCCGGGCGCCAGAATATCGTGCTCACCCGCAATGCCGGCTACGTGGCCGAGGGCGCGGTGGTCATCACCGACCTGGCTCAGCTGGAAAACCTGGAGCTGCAGGACCCGGAAATCATGGTGATTGGCGGCGCCCAGCTGTATGCCTGCATGCTGCCGCAGATGCAGCGGCTGCACGTTTCTGAGGTGGAGGGCACGCACGAGGTGGATACCTGGTTCCCGGAGTTTGTCCACCACTTCGCTACCCGCACCCCGCAGCAGGAGTACGCCGGCTTTACCCACGTGCTGTACGAGAAGGTCTGACGTTCGTGAACACCGCCGCATCCATCTTCATGTTCCTTCTGGGCTGTGGTGGGCTGGCGTTGACGCTTTTCACCAGCCTGCGCAGGAATTCCCGCGCGGTGGAGCTGGGGGTGGTATGTGCGCTGCTGATGCTGATACCTACCGCAGCGGCTGATTCTGTGCCGGTGCGCTGCGTGCTGGGTTGCCTTTGTTGTGTTCTGCTGGCTTTGCCGGTGGGCTATTGTTTGAGCAGCTCTACCCCGAAGGGAAGACGATGTACGAAGAAGAACCGCAAACGCCGGTAGGCGATATCAGCACCTGGGATTTTCAGACCCTGCTCAGTCAGGCAGAATCTGGCAATGCCGATGCGCAGCATTATCTGGGTGATTTGTATGATTGTGAGCCCGATGGTGCGGCGGATGCCGTGCTATGGTGGCGACGGGCTGCTGCGCAGGGGCATGCCGATGCCATGAGCGACCTGGGCACGGCGTATGAAGGCGGCTCCGGCGTGGAAAGGGATATCGATAAGGCCATTGTGCTCTATTCCCGCGCGGCAGAGCGGGGGGCGCGGTTGGGCATGGCTAATCTGGCACGCTTGTATGAATACGGCATCGGCCTGCCAGCGGACAAGGCGCAGATGGTGCTGTGGTACCGCCGGGCGGCAGATCTGAACTGCGCCGAGGCGCAGAACCGCCTGGGTTGTTGCTATGATACGGGTGAGGGCGTGGTGCAGAATCCCGCGCTGGCTGCCTACTGGTACAGCCGCGCGGCGCACTTGAATGTGCCGGAGTCGCAGTACAATCTGGGCTGCTGCTATGAGGTCGGTGTGGGCCTGCCGGTGGATGGTGCTGCGGCGCTCCGCTGGTATCAGCGGGCGGCGGAGTCGGGCTCGTCCCGTGCCCAGCATCGCCTGGCCTGGGCGTACCGGGAGGGCGAATTCGGTCTGCCTGTGGATGAAGCGGAAGCCTGGCGGTTGCTGGAGTTGGCCGAGGAGCAGGGGCTGGAAATCGCCGAGCAAACCAGGGAGGAATGGTCATGATGGATGTGGCGTTTCTCATGCTGGCAGCGACGCGGCCCTGGGCTCTGGGGGCGTTGATAAGTATTCTGGGCTTTGACGGGTTGACGATGATGCTCTGGAATCGCTGGTATGAGTCGGACACTATAGGGGAGCTGGTTCATGTATTCGGACTGATGGCGGTGGGCCCCATTCTCTGTCTGCTGCCTGAAGGGGCTGGCTCTCTCATTGATAAGGAGGTCCTCTATGGCCTGGTCGTTCTGCTGCTGGTGGCGCTCGGTGCAGGCCTGCATTATCTGACGCGATATATGAGCCGCATCCGTCACGTGCGTCCGCGTCCGCAGCGTCAGGGCCGCCCCAGCCCGCCCGGACAGGGGCGCCGCGGAAAGAAGGGCAGAAGATAAGAAAAAAGTGATGACGATGGGCGCGAAAGAGGATAAAGTCGATGTGGCCGGGAGCATGGTGTGGGCCTTGCTGAAGCCGATTCTGGTGATTTTTGGTGGCCTGGTCATGCTGGTGATGCTGGTGCTGGTGGCCGTACAGGGGCAGATGCTGGCGGATTACTGCATGAGCGAGCGGGTTTATCCCGCCCGGGCGGATGTGGTGGACCCGGCTCTGGAGGGCAAGCTGGTGCGGGTGTCCGGCCCGCTGTGCACGACGGATACCGTGAATCTGCCGGGCCATGGTTCTTTCCCGCAGGTGTTGGAGGTGGATAACATGGGCTCTTATGTTGCAGCGCAGAATCTGACCCTGGGCGTGTGGCAGGTGGAGCGGCTGTATGGCTGGAGAAGGCAGCCCTTCGGCTACCTGCATCTGAATCAGCCGGGAGTGGAGCGGGTGGAAACGCCTGAGGGCTCGGTTCTGGTGCTGCGCTCCGGGGCGGAGGTCACCGTGGTGGCCCGCCAGCGGGGGAATGTGCTGGATTTTACCGAAGTCGGGACCCGGGCGTGCCTGGGTGAGGCATCGCCCCGTTATGCTGACCGTGTGGACAACAGGGAGACTGATTTCTCTCTGGAGTCATTCGAAGGGGTGGCTGCCTTTGCCCTGCTGGTGTATGCCGGTTTCTGGTTGTTCATGGGCCTGGTGTTCCGCCGCTGGTGGTGGGGCCCGGCCATAGGGGGCGGGTTGCTCCTGTTGATTATTCTGCTGTGTTTTCTGAGTTCAATATGCAGGAGTTAAAGTGCAATTTTCTTCCCTATTGAAAAAATCACATGGTCCCAAAGATTTCACAATTGACTGCATTATCAACACCGTTTTAAAGCCAGCCCCCTCTTTATGCGCTAAAGTGGAGATTTGTGGGGGGCTCAAATCCTTCGGAGCACGGGACTTTCAGTCCCGAAAACTCAAGCGATGAGGGACTAAAGTCCCTCGCTCCGACAAAAACAGCTGCTCGCCAAACTCCCATTTGGCGCAGCAATCTAAAAAAATCCCCCACCCGTTCCTGTGAGCTTGCCATGTGGGGGCGGATTTGCTAGGATGAGACCATGCAGTGTGTAATCAGTACTCAGGCTCCGGTGGTGCAGGCTCTCAGCCATGAATGGTACGGCAAGGCCGTTGCTGTGCCGGTGGAATTCAGTTTCTGTGTGGAGGGTGATTTTCTGGTGTATCGTGCCGCGCAGAAGGCGGCGGTGGTGATTCATCCGGAAGCACAGCCCGGGCAGTTCAAGGAAGAGCTGTGGAGGTACGACACGGCGGAGTTCTTTGTGGCCGATGCAGAGGGCAAGAATTACATGGAGTTCAACCTGTGCCCGAATGGCGCCTGGTGGGCCTGCGCATTCCAGGGACCGCGCCAGCCGCTGGCCGGCGCCGGGGGGCCGGAGGGCGTGGTGACTGCTGGCAGCGTGTGCGCTGATGGATGGGAGGCCGAAGCAAAGCTGCCGCTGGCGTACCTGCGTTCCATCGGTATTGAGGTGGATACCTGTCGCCTGGCTGCTACGTGCATTCTCAACAGCCCGGATTACCAGTTCTGCACCACCTCCGATGACCAGAGCGGTGAACCGGATTTCCACCGTCCCTGGAGCTGGGCTCAGGCCGCCATTCAATAAATTCCCGGAGAGACGATGGCCGCTAATACTAAGACGAATGCTATGCGCCTGCTGGAGCAGAAGAAAATTCCGTACCAGCATTATACTTATGAATCCGAGGGCGCGATTCCGGGTCTGGAGGTAGCCGCCCTGCTGGGGCAGGACCCCGAGCAGGTGTTCAAGACCCTGGTGACCACCGGGCGCAGCGGGGCTCATTATGTTTTTGTGATTCCCGTGGGCGCCGGGCTGGAGCTCCGCAAGGCCGCCAAGGCCGTGGGCGAGAAATCGCTGGAGATGCTGAAGCAGAAGGAACTGCTGCCCCTGACCGGCTACGTGCATGGCGGCTGCTCTCCCATCGGCATGAAAAAGGCCTTCCGCACGACCATTGATGCCAGCGCCGCCCATTTTGATTCCATTATTTTCTCCGGCGGGCGCATCGGCCTGCAGATTCGGGTATCACTGGCCGATTTAGCAAAGCTGGTGCGCTTCGAACTGGCGGATATCACCACGGAGCTTATTCATCATTAGAGAAACTCTGGATACTTGTAAATTGGGGTTTGTCGGGCAGCTGTTTTTGTCGGAGCGGGGGACTTTAGTCCCCCAACGGTTATGTTTTCGGGACTAAAAGTCCCGAGCTCCGAAGGATTTGAGCCCCCACCAAATCGCCATTTGTCAGGTTTTACAGAGATTCCCAATTAGAGCCTCTGTAGAACTTCCTTACAAAAAAAAGCACCAGCCAATCAGCGTGCTGACGATGAGGTAAAAGAACAAGGCCAGGCCGCCGGCCAGCCAGGTGCGGGGCCAGGGGAGCATCTGCACCACGCGGGAAACGGCCATGACGCTGAGCAGAATGCCGCACAGCTGAAAAATCAGGCTCATGAGCACCCCGACTCCCATAAACACCGAGGCGTAGCCCGCCAGCATCATGAGAATTGAGACCGCCATGAAGGCAATCAGGCCGCCAATCATAGCCTCCTTGCGGCGGTGCAGGGTATCGGCCAGGTAATAGGCAGCTGAGAAAGCCACCCAGGTGAGTACACAATAGAGGAGCGTAATCCAGATTTCCTGAGCATGCGTGGGGAACATAGCAGAGATGTTGACCCACCTGCGGCTGCGGGTGTTTACTGATTGTTCCGGTGTATGCTGCCGGAATCAGCGGCGCAGGCGGTGCATGGTGAGCCCGGCGCCGGTGTCGCGGAATATCTCGAGCGTGCTGCCTTTGTGTGCCGGAATGACCAGCATGGCGAAGGTGGCATCCTGGCTGACGAGAATGCGTTGCGTGCGGGGCAGCAGCAGTTCCTTGATTTCTGCCTGCGGGGTATTGGCCGCACAGGCAGAGGTAAGCACCTGCACCAGGGATTCCACCGTGGGCGGCATGTCGGCCTTCAACAGCAGGGTCGTGATGGCTTCTGCCGTGCATTCCAGCACGGCACCGTTGCGCTCCCTATGCCCGGTCAGCTCCGTTTCCCATTGCCACATCTCCTTGCTGTTCAGTGTTACCCGCTGCAGAATGGGTAAATCTGCCTTTGCGCAGCCGGTTACCCCCATGAGCAGTCCAAGCAGGAGAGCAGGAAAGCAAAGCTTCATCAGAGCAGGTCAATGGGAAGGGTGTTGCCCGTTTCTCCCAGCGTGAAGGAAATGCCGAAGCCTTGTTCTTTCTTACCGCCGTTGTCACGCAGGAATACCGTGGCGCCGATGTACCACGCACCTGTATGGCGGAAGAGTGAGTACTGCTGAATCGGGAAGCGCCCCTCCAGCTCCTCGTAGTAAAGCTTGATGGAGAAGGTGTATTTCTCGCTGAGGCGGATGTTGGTGCGGATATGGAACTGTCCTGTATCCTCCAGAACCGGGTGATCAGTGATGCCTCGGTAGGTGAAGTATGTATCAAGCCATTCGGTCGGAACAACGCGCACGCCAACGCTGTATTGCCAGAACCCTTCACCCTTGTTGATGGTAGGTGTCTGGGTGGTGAGGTTCAGCGCTAATCTGCTTGAGGGGGAGAAGCGGATGACGTTGTACAGGCTGGAGAAGTCGTAGTCAGAATTGGGGTTGTCTGCGTTGTAGTCGCAGAATGTGTCCCAGGTGAGTAGTTTGACATTCTCGCGGTCTACACTGGACAATAGAGTGTTCTTGATACCGAAACGCCACACGTTCCAGTCTCCCCAGCCGTCAATGCCTGCATGCCCGATAAGGTCGAGAGGCATGGGGTTAGTGGTGCTGCCGCTCTTTGTGCTGGACCAGACATCCACCTGCGGCACATTTTTGTTGGACGATGTGCTCGTACCGCTGGAGTAATTGGCATAGGGCTGAATGATGTGGGTCAACCCTTGGAGCCCGTAACTCTTGAAACGGAAATTCGGATAGTTGTTGTGGAATTTCAGGTTGAAATCACACCCTACATAACCGAGGAATCTGTTGTCGGAGCCGATGCCGCCAACATCGTAGTAACCCGTGTAGCCACCACCGGCCTTGGGGGTGATGTTCAGGAACTTGTAGGCGGTAAAATTGGTTGTGAACTCATGCGTGGAGTTAACGCGGAAATAGCTCTCCGTGTTAAGCAGGCGTTCATAGTAATCGCGCAGCTCCTTATTCTTGATTTTAGAAAGCTTCGTCTTGTACAGCTCACGTTCCTCCGAGGGGAGGTACTGGCGCATGATGCTGGCGCTATTGTTGGTTTCGTAGTTAATCCCAGTCTTGCCAATAGCTGTTCGCACGCGGTAGAACGATGCCTCCACGCGTTCGTCCGTCATGTAATAATCATTCGGCGCAAAGCGGGTGTAGAGCATGCTCTGGGTGTTATTGGTACGGCGTACCAATCGGACGGTGTTATCCGGCTTGTCGTTGATGCGGCTGATTTCGGGCAGGAAGTCACGCAGCATGTATCGGTCACTTGCTACGTTGACATTGGTGGCAAGCTGCCATTTTGCATGAGCATCCCCATCGGGCGTGACGTCCCAGAGTGCCTTCAGACTCACGAAATAGCGCTTATCGTCAACAGGTACTCGCTCTGTGTCAACAGGGTTGATGTTGGGATTAAGGTCATCAGCAAAATAGGAGAAGAACCCCTCCATGTCCTTATGCTTCTTGGTCATGGAGATGTCTTCCAGGTCAAGACCTGCGGCCAGACCGCGGCGGACACGGCCATCCAGGTGCAGCGTGGCGAGATAATCGGCCGTAGGCATGATGCCCTCCACACGGCGGTTGCCGAAAAGTATACCGTAACTGTTTTCCAGATAGGCGCCCCAGTGGGAACGCGTGCCCATGCCGGGCATGTAACCTTCGCGGGGGTTGAGAGAGTGAGAGAAGCTGAACCAGCCCAGCACGGGAATGGTGATGTCTGTGTCGCCGGTGGCAATGCTCAAGCGTGACACTTCACCGTAGTCACCCGGGTAAATGGTGAGGGTGCCGGTGCCTATCCATGCCGTGGGTTTCTGCACATCCTCGGTGGTCACGTAAGCATCATAAACAGTGATGTACTCCTTCCCTTCTGCATCTGTGTTGTATTCGATGCGGGAGCCTCGCACCAGGAGACCATTCACCTTGATGCGAACCTTGCTGACGGAGGTCTGCTTGGTTTTCCAGTTATAGAAACCACCATCCTCACCGCGGACGAGAACGTCGTCCTGATACACCGTCATGGGCCCGGAAAGAATAGCTTCGCTGGTCGCGAGGCGGGCCTCCATTGCGGTGGTGTGGATATCGGAGCCGCTGTCCGTGCGAAGACGGAGATGGGAATCTTCTCCTGCCTGATAAAGAAATACTTCCTTATCCTGGTCATAGGTGATGGTGCCGCCCTCACTGGTAACCTGCAGCGTGTCCGGAATTTCAGGCGCCTTTCGGCCAAGCCCGCTTACCGTGCGGTCGGTGATGTCCAGAATGGGATTTACATCATCTTTATTATCAAAGATTTCTTCCGGCAGGGGGATTAAATCTGCACCGTGGGCTGATACCTGAGCGAGTCCCCCCAGAATCAGAGCAAGAGTGAGCTTTGTGTGCCGTTTCTTTCGTTTCATATGATGCTTCCCCATGACGTTAGTTATTCTGCCCGAATGCTACGGATTTGTCAAGCATCTCCCGCCTGAGAGACTGTAGTTTTTAATCCTGTTCCACAGTAGCGTGTGATGAGTCGCTCCGGCGCGGTGTGCAAATCAACAACAACAAGGCAATCCAGCGTGTCGCCGAACTCGGAATCCACGTTGAATGATACCATCTCGCCAGCCAGGCGCAGATACTGCCGCAGCAGCACCGGAATAGAGCGGCCATCCGGCTCCAGGTCCGATACCAGGGCTGAGAGCAGGCGTAAATCTGCCGCGCCCCTGGGCAGCAGCCGTGCATCCTCGCTCAGCAGGTCCATGTTCCGGGGTGGGGTCTTTGCCTTCACGTGCTTTGCCAGTTCTGTATTGGTGCAGTGGCACTTGAGGTATTCGTACATCAGCGCGCGGGAACGCACGGTGTATTCTGAGGAAACGCTGACGGTGCCGTAAAGGTAGCGGTACTGCGGGAACTTGCGGACAAAGTGGCCAATACCCATCCAGAGCGTATCGAGCGAGGCAGGGTGCTTCTGGTAGGGGGCGGTGATGAAAGCGCGCCCCATCTCAAGCCCGTTTTTCACATGGTTGATGAAATCGCTGCCGAGGGTGAAAAATTCGGCGTTATAAATGCCGGTGACGCCACGTGATTTCACGATTTCATCTGTGCGGCCCATGCGGTAGGCGCCGGCGATGCGTTTGTGTGCCGGGTCCCACATGATGAGATGCTCGTAGTAAAGGTCATATTCATCGGTATCGCAGGCGGTGCCGGAGCCCTCGCCCACGGCGCGGAAGGTGATTTCGCGCTGCACGCCGATTTCATGCAGCAGGCGGGGGATGCGGCTGCCCTGGGCGGTGTAGATGCGCAGGCCGGTGCTCTTGTGGGTGTAGAGCAGGTGCTCATCCTCCGGCAGGGAATCGATTTCCTCCTGCAGCAAATCCGGGGCCACCGGGGCGGCTATGGGGGCCATATTGCGGGGAACCTCCACCACGCTGGCTGCGGTGGTGTCCGGGTAGCGCAGCATCATGCTGCACAGGCGCAGGTAGTCTGAAAGCGCGGCGTCGGATTCGGCTATCTCAATCCGGTTCGGGGCAATCGGCCTGCCCACCCGTACCTGGTGCAGAGTGTGGCGGTCTCGCTTGATTTCACGCGCCAGCAGGGCAGAGCGTTTTTCCTTGCACAGCCGGGTAACCGCCTGGAAGAGCCGCCCGTTCTGCCCGGAGAAATGCATGGGCACCACAGTGGGTTTCACCTTGCGGATGATGGCGGCCATGTTTTCCTGCCAGGGGTCATCGATGACTCGCCCGTCCTGCTCTGACCAGGAGGCTGCAGAACCACTGGGGAAGATGATGAGGCAGTGGCCGTCTCGCAGCCATTTGAGCATCTCTCGCATGCCGCTCATGTTAGCTCGCTTGGCTTCCTCTCCGCCGTACACGTCCACCGTAATCTGGTAGGGGCGCATGCCGCGCACACAGTGCAGGAATTCATTGACGACGATGCGCACATCGCTGCGGGCCTTCATGACAATATCGCCAATCATCAGCCCGTCTGACATGCCGTGCGGGTGATTGCTCACCACGACGCAGGGACCCGCTGCCGGAATATTCTCCAGCCCTTTTGCCTCATAGTTCAGCGGAATATGCTTGCAGGCAAGGCGGAAGAAATTATCAGTGCTTCCGGCCTCCTGGTCTGCTTCCACTTTGGAGTGGGCCACGTTGAAATCATGGAACCCGAGAATCCTCTCGCCGATGTTCAGCAGCCATTCCGGTATCCTTTTTCCACCAGGGATATGCTCCCCCAGATTCATGATTTTCATATTCATAACACACTTGCCGATGCCCCTGTGCACCGTATTTTTATGTTAACATATGGCATGTTATGGGTCAATGTCAAAACAAGCCGTAATGTTATTTTGCACGTGTGTCCCAAAGATTTCGCAATTGACTGCATTATTAACACCGTTTTGGCGCGCGCCCCCCCTCTTCATTTGTATAGAGGCGATTTGTGTGAATGGAACACTGCCCGGCGGAAGCCGGGCAATTTAGACCGGTGATAACCGGATTTAGACCGTCACGATAGTGGCGGATTTCATTGCGGGCCTCTGCCCGCAATTTCACTGCAGGGCATTCTGCCCTGCAATGTAAGTTGTTTAGAGATAGTGCGGGCCTA
>JAFYWX010000004.1 GCA_017546445.1 Akkermansia sp.
CACACCTTCTTCGAAATGCTGGGCAACTGGTCTTTCGGCGACTATTTCAAGAAAGAGGCCATCGCCTGGGCCTGGGAGCTGATTGTGGAGCGCTGGGGCTTCCCCGTGGAGCGCCTGTACGCCACCGTGTACGCCCCGAATAAGGAGAAGGGCGATCCCGGTGAGTTTGACCAGGAGGCCTATGATATGTGGGCTGAGCTGTTTGCCTCCAAGGGCATGGACCCCAAGGTGCACGTGGTGAACGGCGGCGTGAAGGACAATTTCTGGATGATGGGCGAGACCGGCCCCTGCGGTCCCTGCTCTGAGCTGCACGTGGACCTGACCCCCGAGGGCGACACCCAGGGCCGCCTGGTGAATGGCGACAGCGACAAGTGCATCGAAATCTGGAACCTCGTGTTCATTCAGTACAACGCCGAGAGCGATGGCACCTTCCGCCCGCTGCCGGCCTGCCACGTGGACACAGGCATGGGCTTCGAACGCGCCTGCGCCATGATTCAGTGCACCAACGGCTTCACCGATTTCTCCCGCCGCGTCTCCAACTACAGCACGGACGTCTTCCGCCCGATTTTCAGCCGTATTGAGGAGATTTCCGGCCGCAAGTATGTGGACATCTACCCGCAGGATGCCACCCCGGAGCAGAAGGAAACGCTGCGTGAGAGTGTGGCCTTCCGCGTGATTGCCGACCACATCCGCACGCTGAGCTTCTCCATTGCCGACGGCATTCTGCCCGGCAACAACGGCCGCAACTATGTGCTGCGCCGCATTCTGCGCCGCGCTGTGCGCTATGGCCGCACCCTGGGGCTTGAGAAGCCCTTCCTCTCTGAGCTGGTGGACACGCTGGCCGGTGAGATGGGCCGCGTATTCCCCGAACTGGTAGGCCGCAAGGCTACCATCAAGGAAGTGCTGCTGCGCGAGGAAACCAGCTTCAACGAAACCTTGGACCGCGGTCTGGAGCTCTTTGATAAGGAAGTGGCTGCCAGCGGCAAGGTTTCCGGCGATTTCGCCTTCAAGCTGTACGATACCTACGGTTTCCCGATTGACCTGACCGCTCTCATGGCCCGCGAGCGTGGCCTGGAGGTGGACACCGAGCGTTTCGATGCCCTCATGGAGGAGCAGCGCCAGCGCGCCAAGGCTGCCCAGAAGAAGCAGGTGGTGCGCGCTCTGGACCTCAAGACCGAGCAGGTGACTGAGTTCACCGGCTACACCGAGGACACCACCACCGCCACCGTGACCGAAGTGCACGAGGCCGATGGCATCCTCTTCGTCATCACGGACAAGACTCCCTTCTACGCTGAAATGGGTGGTCAGATGAGCGACGGCGGCACCCTTTCCGTGGGTGGCGACAGCTGCCCCGTCATCGGTGTGCAGCAGATTGGCCAGGCCCGCGCTCACCTCATCTCCGTGGCCGATGGTGTGACCCCCGCTGTGGGTGATACCGTGGAGCTGCACTTGGATGTGGAGCGCCGCCGCGCCCTGGAATCCCACCACAGCGCCACGCACCTGCTGCACAAGGCCCTGCGCACGCTGGTGAGCGAGGATATTGCCCAGCAGGGTTCTCTGGTGGATGCCGACCGCCTGCGTTTCGACGTGAACAGCGGCGCTATCTCCAAGGCCGACCTGCGCCGCGTGGAGGTGCTGGTGAATCAGTGGATTGGCGAGAATCTGCCCGTGGTCTGCAACGAGTACCCGATGACCGAAATCAAGAAGCACCCGGAAATCTGCCAGTTCTTCGGCGATAAGTACGGTGATGTGGTGCGTCTGGTGCAGATGGGCGGCGAGGCCGGTTCCTTCAACGGCGTTTCCATGGAACTTTGCGGTGGCACGCATGCTGCCAGCACGGGCCAGCTCGGCTTCTTCAAGATTAAGAGCGAAGGCGCTATCGCCAGCGGTGTGCGCCGTATCGAGGCTGCCACCGGTGCTGCTGCCTATGCCGTGGTGCAGGATATGGTAAGCGCCCGCATCCCCGAAGGTAAGGAGATGCTTGAAAAGCTGACCGAAGCCAACGGCAAGCTGGCCGATCTGGGCCAGCCCATCGTGCCTGTTCCCTCCAACGATGCCAAGCCCGCCCAGAAGCTGCGCGAGGCTAAGGATATCGTCACCATCAATGCCCTGCTGGATGACTACAACGCCTACTGCGACAATCTGAAGGAAGCCGCCATCGAGGCCGAGAAGCAGCTGAAGAAGGCCCAGGTGGCCGCCGCTGCCGGCGCTGCCGATGCGCTGCTGGCCGAGAAGCTGACGGGCGGCAACGTAGTGGTCTGTGCCGAGGGTGGCAACGAACTGCTCACTGAGCTGTTCAACGGTCTCCGCAAGCGTCACTACGCTGCAGCTGCCTTCCTGGTGGCAGATGACGGTGCCTCTCTCTCTCTGGGTGCCTACTGTGGCGATGATGCCCTGGCTGCCGGCCTGAAGGCTGGTGATCTTATCCGCACGCTGGCCCCCATCGTGGGCGGCAAGGGCGGCGGCAAGGCAGACATGGCCCGTGGCTCCGGCAAGGACGTTGCGGCCAAGGCTGAACTGCTGGCCAAGGCTGCAGAAGCTCTTTCCTGAATATAAACTTACTCAACCAATAGAAACTAAAGCATATGTCTAATCCCCAGCCCCCGGTTTATCCGGATGAGCCCCAGATTCCGGTGTTGCCGAACCTGCTTACGGCCGGCAACCTCCTGTGCGGTTTCTTCGCTATCCTCACCATTTTTGAGGGTATGAAGTTCCCGTCCGGTACAGAAGAGGCATTCGTGCACTACCAGCACGCTACCTACCTCATCTTTGCTGCCTGCATTTTCGACCTGCTCGACGGCCGCGTGGCCCGTATGTGCAAGAGCGATGGTCCCTTCGGCCGTGAGTTCGACTCCATTGCCGACGTGGTATCCTTCGGTATTGCACCCTCCATGCTGCTGGCTCAGGCCGTGCTGTTCAACCTGGAGATTCCCTACCTGGGTTGGGCCATTGCGGTGCTGTACCTGCTGTGCGCTGCCCTGCGCCTGGCTCGTTTCAACTGCATGGCTGCTGCCCCCAAGAAGCCGAACCAGAGCATGGACTTCGTAGGCCTTCCCGTGCCCATGGCTGCCGGCGCTGTGGTGAGCACCATGTACCTGGTCATCGACCTCACCTCCAACCGCAACCTCATTATTCCCCCGGTCTGGCAGTACATCATGGCTGCCGTCATGGCTGTGGTGGCTATCCTGATGATGAGCCGCGTGATTTATCCGAGCTTCAAGCACGTGAACTTTGAGAAGCGTGGCACGGCCATGGCCATCCTCATGGCGGTTATTGCCATCTGCGCCTTCATCTTCTTCCCGTGGATTGCTCCGGCCTTCATCTTTGTGTGCTACCTGGGCTACGGTCTGGTGGTGCGCCCCTTCCTGACCCGCCGCATGCGCCGCGCCATTGAGGCCGCTGGCGATGATGAGGCCACGGTCTGATTTGATTCATACCAGAAACAGATATGCCGTCTGCACGCATTCAATGGATTGATTTCTGCCGCGTGTGGACGGCATTCTTTGTGGTGCTGCGCCATGTGGACAGGCCGTATGGCAGCTTCAACTACATTATTGACCTCTTTAACTACCGCAGCCTCATTTTCTTCTTCTTTCTGGCAGCGGGGTATTTCACGCACAAGGCCCAGGCAGGGCAATGGCTGGACTGGAAGCGTACGCGCACGCTGCTGGTGCCCTTTGTGTTCTGGACGGCGGTGGCCTCCATTCTGCTGCTGCAGCCCATGATGCACTGGAGCCAGACCCTGGCGGGTGATTTCAGCTGGTTCAAGTGGGAGATGATGCCCAGGGAAATGGGGCTTCTCAACTGGTGTTACTGGGATTTTGACAACGTGCCGCTGTGGTTCCTGCGCACGCTGATACTGCTGGCCTTGTTCAGCCCGCTGCTGCAGCGTATGCCCTCCAAGGTGCTGCTGGTGCTGGTGTTGCTTTGCTTTGCGGGCAGCGATGTGCTCTGCGCCCGCGATGCGGAGACTGCCCGCAGTCACAAATCCTGGTCTGTGGGCTGGCTGCCCTTCCGCCTGTATGAGAGCATTCTGGCGCTGGGTTTCTATTCCCTGGGTCTGTGGATTCGCCGCTATGCGGATTTTGCCCGCTTCACTGCCTTTGTACGCAGCTATGCCTGGGCGCCTGTGGTGGCGGCCCTGCTGCTGCTGCCGCTGGTGTATTCCTTCGGCTTCTATCCGCCCGTGCAGAGCAGCGCGCTGGTGCTGCTGGGCGTGAGCTGCACCATGGGTATCGGCGCGCTGTGTGAGCAGTATCTGCCGCGTTTCTGTGCGGCGGTGGTTTCCCTGGCGCCGGCTGCCTTCTTCATTTACGTGACGCATTATATTGTGCTGCATGCCTTGCGCCTGGCCATCACAGGCTCTTACGGTGGCAAATTCACCGAGACTCAGTGCCTGTATATGCCGCTGGTCATCCTGGCTATCTGCGGCGCGCTCTTCTTTGCGCTGCGCCGCTTCTTCCCGCGCGCCATGCAGGTGCTGGCGCTCAGTAAATAAAAATGCCCCGCCCGACGTGGGGCAGGGGCAATGAAAGTGCGAAAGAGGCGTATCGTTACTTCTTGCTGTCGCCGGAGGCGTAGAGCTTGATGTATTGGTCTGCCGTAACGCCCATGTGGGATTCCGGGGCCAGTCTCTTCATTTCCATTACGGCACCCTTCAGCTGGGTAGCACCGGCTCCGCTGCGGCGCAGTGTGCCGATGATGACAGCGTGGAAAATCTGTTTCTGTTCCGGAGTATAGGCCGGGTCTTTAAGGAATTTTTCCATTTCCTTGATGGTGGCTTCGGGGCCCAGCTCGAGCCCGCCATCTTTTTGGGAAGCGCAATATTTCTGAGAGAAGCCGTAGTAGTCGAAATTCAGTCGGCGAACCATGCCGGATTCATCGTTCGGGTCAGCGGCCTTCACGATTTCACGCCAGCCGTTGGGGCGCTCAATGCCCTGGATGGCACAGGCTTCGCCCACCAGCTTGGCTCTTTCTACCCCGTTGGCGGCTCCTGCCTGGGTCATCAGCTCTTCCTGCTTGTGTTTGGCTTCCAACTTGGCTTTGATTTCTGCAGCCCTTTCGGCCATGCTTCCTTTAAGGAAACTTGTGCCCTGCACGCGACCATAGAGGCGGCCATTCTTATCGTACATCAGGATGCAGGGGTATGTTTCATTTGAGTGGGCGCGTGGTTCTTCCAGGCTGCCCCACACGGCTGCTTGTTTCTGATTATCCTCCGGCGTGGCGTATTGGTAGAACGGTGCCAGAATCAGTGCAGCATCTCCTGCCGCAGCCTGAATTTCAGGATTGGCAATGATTTCCTTGCAGAACGGCTCACTGAAGCGGTCCCATCCCTTGGCATATACTACCAGCATGTACCCATCTTCTGTGACCGATTGTGCGGCTTCAGCCTGGGTCTTGTATACGGTGGCGGCAGTGCTGGGCTGGGGGGCCAGCAGGCACGCTGCGGCCAGTGTCAGGAAAAGTGTCTTTTTCATAATGGTGTGAACGTGCATTCAGGGGTTATGCGCCATCTCGGCCGTAGCAGTAGATGCCATACAGATGGAAGTAGTCCGGGCCACCCTTTCGCAGAATGCGGACATAGCGGGCCGGCATTTCCGGGAACTCAACCTTGATGACCTGCTGTCTGCATTCGCCCAGATCCTTACTGGCATTCTGCCAGCTCTGGCCATCGCTAGACACCTGAACAATCATATTGTTGAGACGCTGGTGATTGCCACCGTTGGTCACGATGATGACGCCATTCACATAGCACGGCTTGGGCAGCATGACGGTGGCCCAGGCATTCTCATCCTGGCCAGTGTGGAATCGGCCGCCGGAGGGTTTCAGCACACCCCAGTGTGAAACGGGGGAGTCGTGATTACAGGTGGAGCTGGTAATCAACAGACCCTCTTCAGAGAGCAGCTTGCCGGGCAGGGGGTCGAACTCGGGCATGGTCACGGTATCGGCGGTATCGGCGGCATTGGCACCAAGGCGCTGGAATGTCGCGATGTCTCTGGCCTTGGCTGCTGCCAGCATCATGGAGCCGGTGGCATTGGCATTTCCGCTGCCGCCCATGGCGCCGACGCCGGTCTTGGCAATGTTCTTGCTCATCTCCGCGATGCTCTTGGCGTGCGTACCGCCGAGACCTTTAGCCAGTTCCTCGCCCCAGCCCATCATCACCGGCAGATAGTCCGACTTGGCAGCCAGGTTGTGCATCATCAGCTCAAACACGGGCAGTCCGCGCTCCGGTGCGGGCGGCGGAATCTCCTTGCCGTCTGGCGGGGGCTGGTAGGCCAGCAGTTCAATCTGGCGGCGACCGAACTTCTCGATACGCCAGCGTTCCGGTCCCATTTTGTCCACGTTGTTCCAGAACACGTGGTAACGAGTCATGAGGTCCTTCGCGGGCATCTTTGCGTTCATCATCTTGGGGTATACCCATTGAGCGAGGAACTCGGAAACAACCTCCGGGTAGCGGGGGGCCACAGTGTAGCACAGGTTGTCCTGCAGGTCACTCAGCAGTTTCATGTCGTCGCCCTTGTGCTGGGTCAGGTAATTATTGTACTCCTGCCATACCTGGATGTTGATAGGCTGGGCGCTGGTGGCATCCTTGAAGTACTCAATAGCCTGCTTATCTTTTTTGGAGACAATGGCATGGTGTGCCAGCACGCGGTACACATTGGATGCGTGCGTGTCTGTGTCGAGCTTGGTGTAAAGCTCAGAACCCAGATGCAGAGAGGAGAACGCACTCCACATGTTGAGTACCGGTTGCCAGTGCAGACCACGTTCCCAGCTTACGGTGTTGCCGGGTATCCACTTGCCATCCACCCACAGGACGTAGGCGCAGTGGCCCGGTTCACCGCAGGTGAGGGAGGGCACTCCATTGGCCACGGCGGCAAAGGCGCCGAAGTGGGAGATACCACCGCACACGCAACCGACATAGAGCGATTTTGCGAAGAAATTGTCCTCGTAGAGGTGGTCCCAGGGTCTGTAATAATCGGCGCCGTGAATACTGTCGCCATACAGGTTAAACAGGCGGTAACCGTTTCGGTGCGGGGCGCCCATGTAGCGTTCTGCGGCCACGTGTACGTTGTCCAATGCCCATTCCAGACTGTTTCTTTCACCGGCGATATGGTCGCCCTTGCAACCGCACACGATGCGGCGCAGGTACATGGGCATAGTGTCGAACAAGATGTTGAGTCGCCCTTCCTTCCATTTCTCAATGAAATAATCTGCGCGGATAAGGGCTTTTTCGAAATCCCAGTTGTAGCGGGCAAACTCAATGGCTGTGGCGGTGGCAATGTCGCGCACGACCTTGTCCTTGTACACATCCGGGTGCTTCTTTGCAATGTTGGCAATGATGTGCAGAGCGCGCCCCGGGGCTACACAGGGACCGGAAAAACAGATGTTTTCCATCCACTCCAGGTTGCCTGTAACCTGCTTGAGAACAACGCGTCCATCGCGATGGGCGCTGAGTTCCTTGAGACTCCAGGGCATGTTCTTGAGCTGGGCCTCCATTGTTTTGATGGATGCCTGCTTTGCCTTGATGGCAGCCTGGAATGCCATGCGCTCCTTGCCGCGCATGGTCTTGAGCTTCTCCTTATCCTTCTCAATCTCACCGGGTAAGCGGTTGATGGCATCTGTAAGCTTTTTCCGGCTGTTGGCGGCCATGTCCTCCGGTGTCATGCGGTCGTACTGCGCCAGCATGTACTGTGCCACCATGAGCCGGTTCTTCGGGCTTTCGATGAACTTCAGAACATGTTCCGGGGTGCTGCCCTTGAGCGCGCTCATGATAGAGCTTGCCAGTGAGCGCTGTGCGGCCTCCGGATTTCCCCACCCGGGGATGCTCTGCGTGATATAGTTGCCGTCGTCAGCCTTCTTTTTCTTCTTATCGGCCTTCTTGTCAGATTTTTTGCCCGATTTTTTTCCCGGCGTCTTCTCGGCACTCTCCTCCACGGATACCGTTTCCTCGGAGTTGTCTGCTTCCTCCTGGGCTACAATGAGCGTACCCATGCACAGCGGTACAGCCAGCGCCAGGGAAAGAATGTTGGTGAATGTTTTAGTTATTTTCATTGCCTCGGTTCTACTCTACCCTTAATACCCCCCGTCCGTCAATCTCAAAACACTGGGCAGCATCAGTTAGATGCAAATTATTGCCTTTTTGCATACTGTTTAGGTAGAATTTATGTCAGCAAGCTTGTATGTGCCGGGGGAGTGTGCTATACTCCCGTCAGGTTATGAAAGCATCCACCATTTGTGTTCAGAGCGGCTGGCAGCCCGGCAAGGGCGAGCCTCGCGTGTTGCCCATTTATCAGTCCACCACCTTCCGCTACGAGACAAGCGACCAGATGGCCCGCCTGTTCGATCTGGAGGAGGCAGGTTTCTTCTACACCCGTCTGCAGAACCCCACCAACGAATGCGTGGCAAAGAAGATTGCCGAGCTGGAGGGTGGTGTGGCAGCCATTCTGACCTCCTCTGGTCAGGCTGCTTCCTTCTACTCCGTGTTCAACATCTGCGAGGCCGGTGACCACTTTGTGTGCACCAGCGCCCTGTACGGCGGCACCTACAACCTGTTTGCCGTTACCTTCAAGAAGTTCGGCATCGACTGCACCTTTGTGGACCAGGACGCTCCGGAGGAAGAAATCCAGAAGGCATTCCGCCCCAATACCAAGTGCGTGTTCGGTGAGACAATCTCGAACCCCTCCCTGCAGGTGCTGGATATCGAGAAGATGGCCCGCATCGCCCACAAGAACGGCGTGCCGTTGATTGTGGACAACACCTTTGCCACCCCCATCAACTGCCGTCCCTTCGAGCACGGTGCCGATATCGTGATGCACTCCACCACCAAGTACATGGATGGCCACGCCACCCAGGTGGGCGGTGTTGTGGTGGACAGCGGCAAGTTCGACTGGGCCGCCCATGCCGATAAGTTCCCCGGCCTCACCACCCCGGATGCCTCCTACCACGGCCTGGTATATACCGAGGCTTTCGGTGCTGGCGCCTACATTACCAAGTGCACCGTGCAGCTCATGCGCGACCTGGGTTCCATCCCGTCCCCCATGAATGCCTTCCTGCTCAACCTGGGTCTGGAAACGCTGCACCTGCGCATGCCGCGCCACTGCGAGAACGCCCAGAAGGTGGCTGAATTCCTTTCCACCCAGGAAGATGTGGCCTGGATTAACTACGCCGGTCTGCCGGATAACAAGTACTACGAGCTGGCCCAGAAGCAGTTCGACGGCGGTCGCACCTGCGGTGTGGTGACCTTCGGTATCAAGGGTGGCCGCGAGCGCGCCATCAAGTTCATCGACAGCCTGAAGCTCTGCGCCATCGTCACCCATGTGGCCGATGCCCGCACCTGCGTGCTGCACCCCGCCAGCCACACCCACCGCCAGCTCACTGACCAGCAGCTCGAGGAAGCCGGCGTGAAGCCCGACCTCATCCGCTTCTCCGTGGGTATCGAGGATGCCGAGGATATCATCGCCGACCTCAAGCAGGCCCTGGCTCAGATCTAAGTCCAGATATTTCCGTTTCAACAACTCCGCGCCGGGTGGAAGTCCGCTTCCTCCCGGCGCTCATTGTTTTCAGAATAAACGCGGAGAGGCCGTATCCGTCATGAATTAGGGCTGAGCGCCCATGGCTTGCAGCCATTCGCGGTATTTGACGGGAGAAATCTCGCTGGGGCGGATTTCGGCGCGGAGGCTCCAGAACACGGCGGTGTGGAGCAGGGGGATGCCGCAGGCGGCCAGGTGGGCATCGATGGCGGCCTTGTGGGCGAGCACTTCCTCGCGCGTGGGTGCGTGAACCACGCCCATAATCTGGGCGTTGCCGAATTTCTGGCCACCGCTGCGCCAGTAGCAGTGGGTCATGCAGATGTGGCGGCCGCATTCAGCGCCGGCGCGTTCCTCCATGCCGGCGGGCACGGCCCAGTGGAAGAGCCCGGCGGCACCGGTGCCGGTGCTGCGGTTGCTTTCCCTGCGCTGGTGGTCCAGGAAGGTGGCAAAGCGGCCGATGACTTTGCGGGAATCGAGTGATTCGGCGGTGCGGCAGTATTCCTCGCAGCTGAGGCCCAGGGCCGCGGCGCGGAGCTCCCAGGGGCAGGGTGCGAATTCCTCCGGCTGCAGGCTTTCTTTCAGGCTGAGGAGCACGGCCCATTCCTGCTCGCTGAGCTGCGGGCTGGTGGGGCATTGCATGGCTGGCAGCTGGGGTAGTTTATCGCCGGGTTTGAGGCCGGCGCGGCGGGTGTGGCCCACGCTCAGGGCAAACATGCCCACCACGGGCAGGGCTACCCAGTCCGTAGCGCCGATGCGGCTCATGAGCAGGTCATTGTGCTGCTGCACGCTGCCGTAGCCGGTGGGTACCTTGAGGGTGGTCCAGAGGCGGTAATCGGCGCCGGGGGCGGCGGGGTCGCTGCATTCGCGCAGCACCACGTGGCCGGTGAAGGGGTCGTTATCGCGCAGCCAGGCATAGGCGCTTTCCAGTTGTGCTTCCGGCACTTGCCATGCAATGAGGGAGCCCTCTGCCAGGCTGGTGGAAAGGAGGGTCTGGCGCACGCGGCGGATGGTGCCTGCCGCCAGCATGGCTTTCAGGCGGGCAATGACTTCGCTTTCCGCCACGCCGCAGCGTTGCGCAATGGTGCGGAAGGGGAAGCGGTGGAAGCCCTGCACGGCATCCTCCGCCACGCAGAGTATGCTGTGGTTCACCGGGTCAGCAGCGCTGGAGGGAAAGCTCATTCGGCCTGGGGCTGCGGGTTCACGGTGCCGCAATGGGTGAAGAGGGTGGGGTCGAGCTCCACCTTGGCGCGGGCGGCGATTTCAGCAGCCTGCTCCGGGGTTTCGGTGAGGGCGAATACGGTGGAGCCGCTGCCGCTCATGAGGGCGGCGCGGGTGCCGGGCTGCTCCAGCAGCCAGTGCTTCATGTGGGCCAGCACGGGGAACTTGGCGAATACCGGGCGCTCCAGGTCATTGACGAGGGTGATGTTATCCACCTTCTGCGGGCCGTAGTTGATGCCCTTGAGCCGGCGGCTGCAGGTGAGCCCCTTGTAGGCAGTGGGGGTGCTCACGCCGAAAGCGGGTTTCAGCAGCACGATGGGGCTGCTCCAGCCGGCAAGCTCCGGCACGGGGGTCACTATCTCGCCTCGGCCCTTGCAGCGGCAGATGGTGGGGGTGAGGAAATACGGCACATCGCTGCCCAGGGTGGCGGCCATGGCGCTGAGCTCCTCCAGGTCATAATTGGTGCCCTGAATCTGGTTCAGGGCAAGCAGGGTGATGGCGGCATCACTGCTGCCGCCGCCGAGCCCGGCGCCGTGGGGCGTGGCCTTGGTGAGGGTGATGTGCTGCTTCGCCTTGCGGCCATATACCTTCTCAAACTCACGCACAGCCTTGAATACCAGGTTGCTTTCATCGGTAGGCACGCCGGGGGTATCGCACACCAGCGTGGTGGTGCGGGAATTGCGGAAAGCCAGTGTGTCGCACAGGTCGATGGGGGCCATCAGGATGTCGACATTGTGGAAACCGTCCTCGCGCACCTTGGTCTGCACGCGCAGGGAGAGGTTAATCTTGGCAGGGGCCTTGAAAGTGGAAATGGTGGGCGGCATGAGCGTGGGGTGGTGAAAATGGGGTTAATCTCTGCGGGGTTGCTTGCGGGGCTGGCGTTTCTTGCGTGCCTCTTCCTCCATGAGTTTTTGTTCCTCTGCCGTGGGGCGGCGGATGATGACCTCTCCCTCCTTGGCCTGGTTGGCGCGGTCGCGGGCTATCTGCTCAAAGTATTCAGGGTCAGTCATCCAGCGGAACTTGTTCTGGGCCTCTTTTTCCGTGGCCTGGGCCTGGACGAGTTTCTGGCGTGCCAGTTCGCGCTCCTGCTCCAGGCTGTGCAGCTCCAGAATGGGGGAGAGCAGCAGCATGGAGGCAATGACTGCCACCAGCGCCAGGAAGATGACGCCGGTCACCTTAATCATGCCGCGGATACCCCGCGAGCGCAGGTCGCGCTGCTGTTCGATTTCAGCAAGCGTGGGTATCCGGCGGTTGAAGAAGGGCAGGTACATGGGTAGAGGTGGGGGAGGGCGGGGTGTTATGAACGCTCAGCAAAGGGAACGAAACGGCCACGGCGGGCCAGCACCAGGGTGTGCATGCGCATCTGCTTGCCCTTGGAGGATGCCGGCACCACGGTGGTGCTCACCTCGAACCCGGCGCGGCGCAGGGTGGCCTCCAGGCGCTTGTCTGCCTTGGAGAGATTGATTGCCAGCAGGCTGCCACCCTTCAGGGCGTTGAAATAGGCCTGGGCATCACCCAGCGTCATTTCGCAGCGGGCGTGGGCGTGGCGCAGCAGAATGGCATGCAGGGAACCGGTGCGCTTGCGGCACAGCTCAGCAGCGCTGGCGGGTTCGGTGGAAACGCGCTTGTCTTCCCACAGGGCCTTGTGCTCGCCGAACTCGCGGTTCCATTTCACGATGTCGGGGATGGGTTCGGCCACGATGAAGCGGGCTTTTTCCTTGTTGAGGCATTCCATGGCCTTGGCCAGGCCATAGCCCAGGCCCAGACCGGCAATCATGACGCAGGGCTGCCCGGCGCGGGTGATGGGCGAGGTGGCCAGCTCTGCCATGGCTTCCTCGCTGCCGTAGGTGAAGGAATTGGCGCAGGGCATGCCGTCCAGCTGCAGGGTGAGCACGCCATCGCGCTCCCAGAGCTCCCACACGGAGCCGTTTTCAAGTGCTTTTTCTCCCAGTTTGGTAAGTGGTTTCATGAGTTATGTATCTTTTTAATTCAAGGTGATGGAAACCGGACAGTGGTCTGACCCGGTGATGTCGGCGTGAATTTCGGCGCTCTGCACGCGCGGCAGAAGCCCCTCGGAAACGCAGAAGTAGTCGATGCGCCAGCCCACGTTCCGGGCACGGGCGCCGCCGCGGAAGCTCCACCAGGAGTATGCATCGCGGGCATCCGGGTGCAGGCGGCGGAAGGTATCTGCAAAACCGGCCTGCAGCAGGGTGGTGAACCCGGCGCGCTCTTCATCAGAGAAGCCGGCGGAGAAATGGTTGGCGGCAGGGCGCGCGAGGTCGATTTCCTCGTGCGCCACGTTCAGGTCACCGCAGAAGATAACGGGCTTTTTCTCAGCAAGTCCGGCCACATAGGCGCGGAAGGCGGCGTCCCATTCCTGGCGGTAGGGCAGGCGGGCCAGTTCGTTCTGGGAATTGGGGGTGTAGCAGTTCACCAGGTAGAATTCCTCGAACTCCATAGTGGCTACGCGGCCCTCGGTATCATGCTCCGGGCAGCCGATGCCGGTGCTGGTGGAAAGCGGCTCCACCCGGGAAAGGATGAGTACGCCGGAATAGCCCGGCTTCTGTGCCGGGTTCCACAGCGTGTACGGCCAGCTGGCCAGCCACAGGTCGCTCACCTGCTCCGGGCGGGCTTTCACTTCCTGAAAGCAGAGAATATCTGCCGCCAGGGCGTCCATTTTCTCAGGAAGCCCCTTGCCCAGGGTGGCGCGGATGCCGTTTACATTCCAGCTGACGATTTTCATATGTTACTTGCGGTGGTGGGGGTGAACGGAGCGCAGCTTGTGCAGGCGCTGCTCCATGCGGGGGCGCAGGTTCTCCTCAATCCAGGCATTGGCGGCGGCCAGCCCCTCGGCCTTGTAAATGCGGCCAATCTGGGCTTCTACGCCGGTGGCGTTGCCGGTGAGACGCAGGAAGTTGTTGCTGGTGAACTCAATGAAGAGCGCGCCGTCAATCTCCCCCTTGAAGGAGAGAATCCACTCACGCACATAGAGAGCCAGCACGGCATCACCCACCCAGGCCTGGGCGCGTGCTACGGGGTCTTGGTCAGGACTTAAGGTCGGCATGTTGGTATTTGGTTCGGGGTGCAGGTGTGGGGATGGCGGTGTTTCCGGCGTAATCCAGCTCAATGCCGATGCTGCTGTGGGGCAGTGTGGTATCGGTGTGGATGAAAAGGAACTGGCGCCCGGCCGGCTGTGAGCTCAGTTGCAGGAGGATGACTCGCTCGTCCACAGTGTAGTGGGGGCGCCCGGCCAGCAGCTCCTGCAGGTGGGTGCGCATGCGCGCGTTGCCCGGGGTGCGGCGGGTGGACTGCTGCTCCTGCTCCCGGCATACCCACAGACGCGGGCTCAGGCGGTCACCCCGCTCCATGAGGTCGATTGTCTGCCGCAAGGTGTTCACATTGCTGGCCTGTACGTGGATGTGATGCGCCTGCTCTGCGGGTACGCTGGTTTCCATGGCGGCGCTGGGGCCGATGATAATCCAGTCGCCCGGTTTCAGGTCATCGAGGTGGTCTTCCACCTCATCGCGCAGGTCGATAAGCGCCTGGGTGCGAGGGTCAGAATGGCTGCAGCTAGCCACCAGAAGGGGCAGGGCTGCAGCCAGACAGAAAATGATGCTGTTGTAGAATTTCCGCATGGGGCGGTATCAGCCGCGGGAGCGCGGCTCGCGTTCAGCGGCGGTCTTGACACCCGGCGTCGTGATGAACGGCGCGCCACCCGTGGGGGCTTTCTGGGTAAAGGCCACACCGGCCTGTTCAAAATCCTTGCCGGCCACGGGGAAATCCTTGCGCAGCGGGTGGTAGGGGTAGCCCTCCCACATCATGATGCGGCGCAGATCCGGGTGCCCGGCGAACTCGATGCCCATCAGGTCGTACTGCTCACGCTCCAGCCAGTTGGCAGAGCGCCACACCGGCACCATGCTCGGCACGGTGTTTTCGGCCTCGCTCACCGGGGTGCGAACCAGCAGGTTAGCGCCGGTCTCGGCCTGGGTGATGGTGTAGTTGACCTCGAAACGCGGCTCCTGGCCCAGGTTATCCACGGAGGATACGCACACAAGCATATCAAAACCGCAGGCGTCCTTGGCGTAGCGCATGGCCTGGGGCAGAGTCTCCGGGTCGATGGTCAGGGTGATATCACCGCGGAATTCCTTGGCGGTAATCTGCGGGAAACGGGCGCAGATTTTATCAGCGGCGGCTTTCTGAAGTTCGGAAAGGGTGGGGGCGGACATGGTAACGGGAAATAGGGGGTTAGTCCTGCGTGATGATGCCGGCGGGGATGGTGTGAGCATTCTGGGCCTGGCGCAGGTCGTGCTCCTTGAAGAAGCCCTTGAGCGGGTGGTCAGTGGCCATAATCTTGTCCTGCAGCGTGATAAGACCCTGCAGCAGAGCCTCCGGGCGGGGAGGACAGCCGGAAATGTACACGTCTACCGGCACAATCTTGTCCACACCCTGCAGCACGGAGTAGCTGCGGAACATACCGCCGGTGCAGGCGCAGGCGCCGCAGGCAATGCACCACTTCGGGGCGGGCATCTGGTCCCAGATGCGGCGCACCAGGGCGGCCATCTTGTAGGTGATGGTGCCGCAGATGAACATGAAGTCGGCCTGGCGCGGTGCGTAGCGGTTCACCTCGGCGCCGAAACGGGAAATATCGTAACGGGAGCAGGAAGCCGCCATGTATTCAATGGCGCAGCAGGAGGTGCCCATGGGCATCGGCCACATGGAGTATTTGTGCATCCAGTTGATAGCAGCCTCGACCGTGGTGTAGACGAAACCACCGTCTGCATCCGGGTCACACATGAAATTTGTCTCGAGTTCCTGAAGGTTATCGCTAGCCATAATGGTACGGGCAGGGGTATAGCGCTGCCCTGCTCGCACTAGCATACCGCATTTTGACTGAAAGGCAAGCCAAATTTGGACTGCCAGGACCAAAATCGGTGGTTTTCAGTGGGCTCTCCTATGCTTGTTGTAATCAGGTGCCGCCTTATTGCCGGTTTGCCGGAGGTTCATCATTTCAGCCGGAACGGTATTCCGACCGTGCGGATTTTCTTTCTCCTTTCCGTGTGCCGTGGTACGCTGGCTGTCTATGTTCAATACCCATAATATCACAGGAGATGCCTCTGTTGCATCTGAACGTTCTGTATCAACTTTTTCCGGGCGTCCTCAGGGGCTCCCGATTGACGTGGTCGAGCATCAATCCATTATGACGAATGAGGCCGGCCCGGTTCTACCCCCGGTGAATATGCCGTTCACGGTGCCTGCGGGGGGCGCTATTCTGCAGGTGCCGCGTTTCCAGGTGGATGACTGGGGATTCTGCGGCGTGATTCCGGAGGGGCTCGATTATGATTCTGCGCCTGCGGAATTCAAGATAGATTGCCGGGAGACTGAGGCCGACCGTGGCCCGCTCGGTGGGCATGCGCAGTGGGGTGGTTCTATCTCGAATGCTTACCTGCCGCCTGGTGATTACACGCTGGTTGTGGAGCAGTGCAATGCTGAAATCACCGGGGTGGCCAATAAGTCCCTGCTGGATGTGGAGGTGCATATTGTTCCCTGCGTGCCGCAGCCTCCCTCGGGCGGTGGTGGCGGGGATGATGGGCAGGAGGATGATACCCCGGTGGATACGGATGATGCCCCGCCTGCAGAGCCGGAGGAGGAGCCTGTTTTCTGCCGGAATTGCGGCTGCGGGAATTGCAATGATTCGGAGTTTGAGCCGGATGTTCCCGGCGACCCTGAGCTGGAGGATTGCGCCGAATCGCTGGAGTATGAGTCGGATGAAACGGAGCCTGCAGTCCTGGCGGTGGATGCTGCTGATGATGCTCCTGCTGTGCTGCCGGGTGGATTCAAGTCCCGCTCTGCCTGGGATTGGTCGCTTACGCAGAATCTTCCTGCCGGGTTGATTACCATTACACCGCCTGCCGCCACGCCGCTTCATTTCCGGATTCTGCCCGGCAGTGCCCAGGCGGCGCTTTCGGGTGGTGCGCGTATGTACCGCTATGCGCTGCAGTTGCAGGATAGTCTCGGTAATCCCTGTGCGGATGGCACGCACCAGCTTTTCTGCCTGACGGCGCCGGATGGTGCCCGTGTGTGCTTTGATTTGTCGGGCAAGGTGGTTTCCCGCCGCTCTGCTGCCGGGCGTGAGGTAGAGGTTGCGGAGCATGCCGCTGCCGTGGTGCAGAAGAAGGATGCCGCCGGGCATATTGAATCGGTTTATTCTGCCAAGGAAGGGCTGATGCGCAGCTCCCTTACGGAGACCGGTGAAACTCACTGCGAATGGTTTGCCCCGGCTCAGGTCACTGTGCAGGGGGATGCTTATGTGACCAGCGGTGCGCCGTATAAGACGGAAACCTACTGCACCACCCTGCGCAACGGGGTGAAGACAACGACCGTGACCCGCCAGCAGACAGGGCTGCCTGCTCACACCGTCACCCGCGTGGAGGATGGCAATACCACCACCACTATCAAGGGTGAGGGGGCAGAGGCCATCATACGCACGGTGGTGAAGAATATGCTGCCGGGGAATCAGCAGGAGGAGATTGAAACGCTGCGCCGCGCGGGGGATGCTGAACCTGCCAGCTGCACGCGTACCCTGCGCCAGCGCACAGCCGGTGGCTGGCTCACTCTCCAGACCACAGAGGCTTATAACACACCGCTGGCCCGCACAACCTACCACGTATATGATGACGCATACCTGCTCTGCCGCACGGTGCGCCCGGATGGCGGGTACACGGAGTATGTGTATGATGAGGAGCGCCGCGTGGTTGAGGAAATTTCTCCGTGGGGAGCTGGCGGCAGACAGCGCACCCGCTATGTGTACAGCAGCAATTCTGCCCGCTTCTTCGATAACCGCCCGGTGAAGGTTTATTCGGATTATCAGGTTGCTGGTTCATCCTCCTGGCTCAATATCAAGGTGGTGGATTATACTTATGAAGAAACGGATGCTGTGGAGCGCACCTCTTCCCGTACCTATGCCGCTGGTGTGAGCCACCAGCAGGTGAGTATCGAGGAATCCTACGGCGCGTCTCCCGCCTATGCGTACGCTGCAGGTAAGCCGAAGTTCAGCCAGGCGGTGAATGGCGTGCAGACGGTGCACGACTACGCTGCCACTGCAGAGCACGGTGCCGTGCACAAGCATACCACCACAACCATGGCAGCCGGCGAACTGGTGCCGGGGCAGAGCCGCCGCACGGAGGAGTTCATCGCCGCAGATGATACTGTCACCTTTGAACAGGAAAGCATCTGGGATGGTGCTACCTGGCTTCTGCTGGCAACCAAGGCTTATGAGTATGACGAGCAGCGGCGCGTGGTGAAGACCTCCCGAGGCAATGGCCGCGCTACCACCACGGCGTGGATGTGCTGCGGTAAGCTCTCCGAAACGGATGAGGACGGTATCACGACCACCTATGGCTACAACTCTGCCCACGAGCTGGTGGAGACTATCCGCCCCGAGGTGCGGGATGGCGATACCCTGGTGACTCCGGAAACCATCACCACCTATACCCGCGATGCCGCCGGGCGCACCCTGGGCACCCGCCGCGATACCGGCGCCATGACTACCACGGAATCCACTGCGTATGATGCGCTCGGTCGCGTCATCAGCCGCACGGATACCCTCGGCCGAGTCACGGCTACGGCCTACAGTGAGGATGGTCTCACCACCACGGTGACGGCACCCTCCGGCGCCACGACGATTACCACCGCCCATGCAGATGGTTCCACTGCCCGCATCTCCGGCACCGCGCAGCGTGAGGTGGTGTACTCCTACAGCCTGCAGAGCGGCTGCATCTGCGAAATGCAGACACTGGCGGATGGCACCATCATCGCTCAGACCACAACCAATGGCTTCGGTGAAACGGTGGTGCAGGCGCAGCCCAATACCCTGGGCGGCTTCATCTGCACCCGCAGCGAATACAACGCCCGGGGTCAGCTGGTGAAGACCTGGTCTGATACCGGGCTGGATTCCGAACCCACCGCCGCCACGCTTTATGAGTATGACTCCATGGGTAATGTGGTGAAGCAGACCCTCGCGCTGGCAGAGAATCCCACACCGGAAAACGCACCCATCACAGAGTCGGCTTACGGCACGGAAGCCCTGGAGGATGGTGTGTACAGTGTGATCACCACCACGCGCTATAATGCCGCCGCCCAGCCGCTCACCAGCGTGCAGAAGCAGCTCATTTCGCAGCTTTCAGCCTTAATTGAGAGTAAATCTGTTTTTGTTAGCGAACGCGGCTTGACTTCCACTCAGTGGACGGAGTATAGTGGAGGTACGAAACGAGTGCAATACAGTACAGTGCCAGGCTCATCCATCACCGCCGAGACGGTGACGGTCAGTGGCGTTGCGCTCTCGCAGAAGGACACGGCTGGTGTTGTCACCACCTTTACCCGCAGCTATACGGTAAATGGTATGGTGCTCACGCAGACAGATGGCCGAGGCAATACCACCACCACGGTGGCAGATAAGGCGGGCCGCTCCCTCATGGTGACGGACGCCGCCGGTAATGTGACCACCACGGTCTACTGTGATTGCTGCGACCAACCCGCCACCATTACAGATGCCCAGGGCAACACCACCTGCTATCGATACGATGAACGCGGTCGCAAGGTGGCTGAGTGGGGTACGGCTGTGCAGCCTGTCACCTTCGGCTACGATGAAGCGGGCCGCCTGGTTATGCTCACCACTTTCCGCAACCCGGATGCTGTGCTCAGCACCGACCCGGGCGAGCTGACAGGGGACGTTACCACCTGGACCTACGACCCCGCCACCGGTCTGGAACTCAGTAAGACCTATGCGGATGGCACCGCCGTGGTGAAGACCTACGATGCCCACAACCGCCTGGTAACGGAGACCAACGCCCGCGGTAAGATGAAGGGGCATACCTACGAGCATGCCCGCGGACTCCTGCTGGGCACTACCTACTACCACGCCCCGCAGGATGGCGAGGAGCCGGTGACGGATAGTCTCACCCCCGCCCGCAGTTACGCGTACAACCATCTCGGCCAGCTCACGCAGGTGACGGATGCCGCCGGAACTCGCACTATCAGCTACAAC
>JAFYWX010000051.1 GCA_017546445.1 Akkermansia sp.
CATTTGTGGTTGCTATTCTGCCAGCCGAGTTCAACTGCTGTTCCGTACCCTTGCGGACACGTTACCCCAGAGGAAAGGGCTGCTAACTCTCCGCTGAAGGTGAACGAGCCACCCACCAGACGAGTGGTGGCGGAAAAGCGAGAGGAGTCTAGCATATAGCCGTCATCCGTTCAAGTCTGAACGGCTTATACTTTTGACATCCCGGCAATGTATTATGCCTACCATTTCCATATCCACCCGCGAAGACGAAAACAATCGTTCTATGATTCAGCCTCCGGCTCGCACCGAATCCGGTCTGACCCTGCGTCCGATTTCCCTTGGCTCCCTCGAAGTCCTGCGCCAGCTGGGCAACCCACTTTCCGCAGGCAATGCCGAATTGACCAATATCGACATCGGGATTCTGACCGAGTTTATCTGGGTACACGCCGCTCCTCTCGATGAAGTCATGGAGACCGTCTACAACACCCCATCACAGGTGAAGCGCAAAGCCGCCCAGTTTGCCATGAGTATCAGTCCGGCAGAGCTGCGAGTCATCACCTCTGCGTTGTCCGCTGACCAAGCATCGTTGCAAGCTGCATCTGCCATTCCGCAGCCGGATGCTACTGACTCCCCAAACGGGCATACCCCGCGCTGAACGCCACCGTGATTTTCACGATAGCTAAAGCGACGGGGTGGACGGAGGAATACATCATGTGGATGCCGCTCCGCAAGACCTTGCAATACCTGCATGCATCATGGCTCAGCGAGGGAGTTGCCACCGAATGGCGAAGCGTCTCCGAAGATGAAGCCAGAGAAGCGGAAAGCCTGTTCAACCGATTGAAATACCTGACCAGACATGGCTGACGTTACATTCACATTCTCCGGGGATGCCTCCGACTTGCAGAATGCCCTGAACGAGATTAAGGGCGAAATCGGCAAGACCAAGGAATCTGTCAAGGGACTGGCTGGGCAGTTTGCTGCCTCTTTTGCTGCCATCGGTGCCGCCATCGCTGCGGTTAAAGGAGCATTCTCCACCCTGGGTGGAATCTCCGCAGAAGCCGCCCGCATGGAGCAGACCGGTCTGGCATTCAAAGTCATGATGGGCGATGCCGCTGCGGCTGCCGAGTACGTGGAAAAGCTCCGAGTCTACGCCGCCGAAACACCTTTTGAGTTCGGGGATATTTCCGATGCCGGCAAAACGCTGCTTTCCATGGGAACGGCAGCAGAGAAGAGCATTGAGGTTATCCGCAAGCTCGGTGACATTGCCTCGGTATCCGGCAAGCCACTCAAGGATTTAGCGTTTCTCTATGCTAAGGTGCAGAACTCCGGGCTTAGCAACGAGGTTGCCGAGTCCTTGGAAATGCAAGGCGTTCCCATCCGCAAGCTGATAGCGGAGATGAAAGGAATCTCCTTTGAGGACGTGTTCAAGGGGATTTCCAAGCGCCAGTTCAATCTGGACGACCTCGATGCCGCTCTCGACAAGCTGACTGGTCCCGGTGGTCTGTTGGAGAACATGACCAAGCTGCAATCGCAGACATTCTCCGGCGCATTAAGCACGCTTACCGATGGATTCTCTGCCTTAGCGGTGGAAATGGGTACACCCATCAATGCCGCTATACTCCCGGTATTGGCAGACCTGACCGCTTACGTTGATTCGCTGACTCCGACCATTCAACAATTCGGGCAGACATTAGCCACCATATTTGAGGGGACGGTGTCCGTCATTACTCCCATTGTTTCCGGCATTGGCGAGCTTGTCTCAATACTGGGAGGCGCGGAAACAGTCATAGCCTCAGCCGCCGCTGCCATGCTCATGTATGTGGGCAACACCAAGACGGCTACCACCAGCACCGTGTCGTTCCGGGCGCAGCTTACAGCCCTTGGTAATACCATCAAAGGACTTTCTTTTTCCTCCTTTGTGACAGGCTATCGCACCGCTCTCTCCGGGTTGAAAACGGCCATATCCTCCACCCTTGCCGGGCTCAAGGTAACGTGGTCGATTGCGTGGTCAACAATGGCTACCGTAACCCGCACGGCTATGGTTGCGGTAAAAGCGGCCATTGTCAGCACCGGCATCGGTCTGATTATCGTAGGCATTGGCGAAGCTCTGGGAGCCTTGTATTCATGGTTCATGGGCAACAGCGAAGCGGCAGAACGAGCCGCAGAATCCACCCGAGAGTTTGAGAAATCCCTCCGAAACCTGAACAAACAAGCTGAAAAGGTCAAAACTCATGAACAGTACGAGTCCTTCATGGAACAACTGGAGGAGCGCATGGAAGATTTGCGTGACCAGCGCAGCATGGCTGTGGCCAAAGACGAGGACGAAGAAGTGATAAAGCTGCTCGACCAGCAGCTGGCACGGCTCCGTGAACGCAAGCGGCACTACGAAGAGACATTGCCTAAGCAGGTGGAAGCAGCCCAGGCGGCAAAACGTGCCGCCGAAGCCCTGAGGAGGCAGCGCGAAGAAGCCGCCGAACTCGAAAAGAAACTGGCAGCGGCACGCGAAAAGCTCTACGACATGGCGCAGCGGCAGCGGGAAACCGAACGAGAGAATTACCTCTCCGGGCTGGATACCAACACCCAGATTGAGCTTCGCCTTGCCGATGCTACGGCGTATGGTCAGGCTCGCCACACGATTGAAACGCTGCGTCAGGAGATGCAGGACATCCTCAACAAGCCCATTATCACACCGGAAGATACCGCTCGCTACGAGAAGCTGGCATCCACCTACAACAAGATTGTGGAGTTGCAACGCCGGGGAAGAGAAGAAGCTGAACGAACCGCCGAAACCGAACGCCGCCGGGCAGAGGAAGCCGCCAAACAGGAACAGGCTCGCCAGCGGGCTGCCAGCGACTACGACATGGCGGTAAAAATGCTGCAAGCCGAGATTGCTGGAAATGAGAAACGACTCGAAGTCCTGAAACAGCAGCAACGCATCACCCAACTTACCGCAGAATACCAGCGTCAGGGACTCGAAGATGCCGAAGCTCGTGCCAAGCGCATGGTCGCGCTGGAGAAGCAGCTCGAAGATATGCAGGAGAAGCAGGAAAAACGAGAAAAGCAGCAACAGGGGCGCAGTCGTCAGTCCAGCACGCGAATCTCGGATTCCCATGCCAGCGTCGGTGGCGGTGGGCGTTCCGTTGTCATCGGTGGCCCGCTTATCTCGGAAACAAAGAAACAGACCCGTCTGCTGGAGGGCATAGGCAACAACACCAGACGCCCGCCTACGGTTCAAGTCACAGGCAACGTGGAAGCTGTTATCAGCCGTTGATTTTGACACCCGGCGCAGATATATGGCAACCTTAAGAACAGGATTCGGCTCCGGCGGGGACAGGATGGTGTGGTTCGGCAACACGGGCTACACCATCACAGGGCTTACGATTGAACTGAGCCGTGACCGCGATACAGG
>JAFYWX010000035.1 GCA_017546445.1 Akkermansia sp.
CCACTACCTGTCACCACGGCTGCGCCATTCACCTGCAGATAGGAACTGAAGGTGTTGTCCCTTACCTCCAGCGTGCCACTGTTACTGATGGTGGATTTCACCTCTACTCCCACCAGGCTGGCTACACCGCCGGAATTGATATTCGACGCACTCGAAGTCTCCAGGCTACCGCCTGTCATTTCCAGTGTGCCACCATTTTCCACGTCTATATATGAATACCATCCACTCAGGTTCACATTAGCGTTCTCCAGCAATAATTTGCCACCATTGCGAACATAAGTGTAACTCCATTGCTGAGTACTGATCAGCGTATCGGACACCTTGTTGTTTCGTGCTTCCAGGGTACCTTCTATGTACAAATACTGGTTGCTGCCAGTGTGGTCTATGGTCACGCCTTCCTCCAGCGTTACGGTATGATTCGCAGCAATAGTCACGCGGCCTACCATCTTGTACTCTCCGGCCACTACTGCCTCTGCTGCGGCAAGGGTACTGGAATGCAGCGTTCCCGAAAGGCCTATATATGCATCCTCTGCTGTTGCCGACTCAATCATCGCCAGCACATCGGCTGTATTGCCCGTGTAATTGCTCAGGCGTATAGCTTCCGTACCTGTCAGCGTCAGGCCTCCCTCGCCCACGGTCAAATCACTGGCGCTATTCATATACAAGGTGGTGCAGCTCACGCCATCCAGCGTGGTGCTGCCATAGGCCGATATCGAGCCAGAGCAGTTCACATCCGTCAGCTCTAGCGTACCATAGGTGGATATATTATCCTTCACCTCCACACCCGTCAGCGAGATGCGAGACTCCGCATAGGAGGAACTCAGTGAGCCGCTACCTGTATCAAACACGCCGCCGTTCATTACCAGCGTTGCGGCATTATACATATAAAACCTATCGCTTCGGATGCTGCCATTCGTCAATTCCAGCGTGCCGCCATTGGAAACTTCGACAGAACCGCTTCCTGTGAAAGCATCGGCCACTTCCGTATTCTCTACTATCACCTTGCCATAGATGTTGGGATTATGGCCATTGGTATCAATACTTACACCATCGGCAAGCGTCACCGTCTTCCCGCTACCTACCAAGGTATCGGAAGTCATAGCCTTATACCCGCCCGACAGGCTGGCAGGCAAGGCGTTCAGCGTGCAATCGCCCAAGGTGTAAATACCCACATAGGCATTCTCTGCGGTGATGGTGGCCCCCAGTTCAAACAGACGAGCCGTATCACCTGTGAAGGTATTGGTCAGGCGAAGGGCTTCCGTAGCTGTCAGCGTCAGGCCTCCCTCGCCCACACTTACATCGCTATCACTATCCACATACAGCGAGGTACAGCTCACGCCATCCAGCGTGGTGCTGCCATAGGCCTCTATCCGGCCGGTGCTGGTCACATCCGTAAGTTCCAGCGTGCCATAGGTTGATATATTATCCCGCATCTCCACCCCGGTCAGCGAAATGCGAGACTCTGCGTAAGAAGAAGAAAGTGAGCCGCTACCTGTATCAAACACGCCGCCGGTCATCTCCAGCGTTGCGGCATTATACATACGGAAATACTGGCTTCTGATGCTGGCATTCGTCAGCTCCAACGTCCCGCCATTTGAAATTTCGACATAGCCACTTCCCGTAAAAGCATCGGCCACTTCTGTATTCTCAGCAATCAGCTTGCCATAAATATTGGGGCTATAACCATTAATATCAATACTCACACCATCGGCCAGCGTCACCGTCTTCCCGCTACCTACCAAGGTATCGGAAGTCATAGCCTTATACCCGCCCGACAGACTCTCAGGCAAGGCGTTCAGCGTGCAATCTCCCAAGGTGTAAATACCCACGTAGGCATTCTCTGCGGTAATGGTGGCACCGAGCTCAAACAGACGGGCTGTATCACCTGTGAAAGTATTGGTCAGGCGCAGGGCTTCCTCACCTGTCAGAGACAAACCACCCTCGCCCACACTCACATCGCTGTCACTATCCACATACAACGAGGTACAGCTCACGCCATCCAGCGTGGTGCTGCCATAGGCCTCTATCCGGCCGGTGCTGGTCACATCTGTAAGGTCCAGCGTGCCGGAGGTGGATAGATTATCCCGCATCTCCACATCAGTCAGCGAAATGCGAGACTCTGCGTAAGAAGAAGAAAGTGACCCGCTACCTGTATCAAACACGCCGCCGGTCATCATCAGTGTTGCGGCATTATACATACGGAAATACTGGCTTCTGATGCTGGCATTCGTCAGCTCCAACGTGCCACCATTTGAAATTTCGACATAGCCACTTCCCGTAATAGCATCGGCCACTTCCGTATTCTCAGCAATCAGCCTGCCATAAATATTGGGGCTATAACCATTAATATCAATGCTCACCCCATCGGCCAGCGTCACCGTCTTTCCGCTTCCTACCAGGGTGTCGGAAGTCACGGTCTTATACCCGCCCGACAGACTCTCAGGCAGAGCGTTCAGTGTGCAATCGCCCAGGGACGACAGTCCCACATAAGCCCCCTCTGCCGTTATCTCCAAACCGGAGAAATCGGTACTGCCACTCCATGCCGATTCCAACCTGACAGCCTGCTGGTCGGTCAGCACCACATTGGAGGGAGTCACCTGTCCGGAGCCGGCGAGCGTGAGTCTGGGCAAGGTAAGGTCACTCATCTCCACCTTGGCAGAGGCTCTTAAGCCATAATTGGTAATAGTGAGTCCATTGCCGATGATTTCACAATCCTTGGAAATAGTGGGCAGAGAAGACAGAGCCAGAGTACTGCCGGAGAGGGCAGCATCGACAACGATGATCGGCTTCAGTCTGCCGGAGTAGGAATTCACCTGAGAAACAGCATAGGCGAGCGAGCCAGCGCCGGAGGTATTCAGATTGTTGACATAGAAATGGGAAGCAGCCCACTCTGCGCCGGAAATACCACCCAGGGTCACATTCGGCGCGGCAGCCCCCAGATGAGCAAAGATTTCATCAAGACTCGTTGTGCCCCAGTCATTATCCCCCAGTTCAACCGTCGCACCACTGGTAACATCCGTGAGCACCAGAGTGGCCAGGGAAGTGAAATCATTGCCCGATATCTCCAGAGAAGCGCCGAGTGAAAGGGTAAGCGAAGTCAGGCCACTGGTGCCATTCAGAACCAGGGAGGCACCGTTCTCCACCACAAGGGCAGACAGGGTGGAATCACCCGATACCTGCAAGGAGCCACCGGTACGCACCGTGAGGGTTCCATTCTGAGTTACCACATTCTCACAGCTCAGCGAGCCGGCACACACCAGGTCACCAGCTATGCTAATATCCTTTGCATTCAGCACAACACCGGCGTCAATAGCAGTCTGTCCACTGTTCAGCAGCGATGCTGTCAGCTCCCAGGAGCCATGGGCAAAGTGCACATTGCCAGCGCCATCTATGGGGCTGGACAGCGTTGCGCTTCCCTGGGTCGAAAGGATGAGGGTGCCGGTCGAAGCGACCGAGAGACTCTCCGAAGCAGCAAAATTCACCCCGTCCGCCACGTCAAAAGTCATATCTGCCAGCACCATGACAATACGGGCCTGCACATCCGAATTGATACTGACCGTTCTATACCCGGATGCATCGAAAACCACAGCATCGCCGTACATATAGGAGGCAGGAAGGCCGGCTTCACTCAGCCACACCTCATTGTCCTCATTCGTATTCCACTCATGATTCTCCTCCGTGCCATACCAGGTCAGCGCAAACTGGTTGGTGAACAAGGAGTATTCCACCCCATTCAGGGTCACGGCTCCGCTCACATTCTCAATCTTGCCGTGGTACCGCCCCAGTTCCTCTTCTGCGGATTCCTCAGGGAAGCAGAAATCGTTCAGACTGAATACCACCCCCCTGAGCACAATACGGGAGGAGCGGCCATCATGCGGGCATGTAATCTCGACTACGGAATCCACACCATCGGTGCTGATGGTCACTTCCGTCTTGGATATTCTCGTGCTGGTTATTCCGCCACTGGTGTTTCTGGTAATCCAGCTGTACAAAAAGCCATCGTGCTCATATTCGTTGACTCCATTGACCAGGTCAGACTCCACCCAGAGCGGCTTACCTCCGTTGGCTGCATCGCCGTTATCCATCATGGCGCCCTTCTGGTAGGAAAGGCCAATGTACTGATCAGCCTGCGCAATCAGGTAGTAATTTTCCGCCAACTGAACCAGGGGATACGAGTCTGCAATGTAGTTGATATCCTCCATCACAAAGGTCAGGCTGAAAGCATCACCAGCCTGGTAATTCGTCTCCAAAAGAGCACAATTAAGCACATATTCTGTGCGTTCTACTGATACATAGGTAATTCCAGTGACTATTGACATATATAAAAGAGTTAGATGAAATTTTACGGAACCAGAGTCTTCAGATATTGCCTCACCCCTGCACATCATCATCCCTTATCAGGGCGAAGGGACACCACCACGAGACAGGGCGCGCATGCACGAGCGGGCGCGGCCCCTGCCTGAAAAACCAACCTGATGGTGAGCAAAGCATTCATAATACGATAATATACGGAACAGTATTAACACCTGAAACGCAACTATACCTTTTCCAAGGCAAGTATCATTATCATACCCTACAGAATGCCGCATGTACAGTAAAAAACACGTCTTTCGTAAGTATTATGAAGCTTATGAAGCTTAATCCACATTCTCCATCAGCAACGCATCCCCAGTAGGCAAAAAAATTGTCGCTTCCCGATAGCGGAAAATACTCCTCCTAATTGCCTGCTTTTGAGCTTATACCAAGAAACGCCAGAGGCCGCCCCTGAAATTTTTAGTAAAATTTACATTTTTCCCTTGACTCCAGCACCATTTCCGTGTATACTCCGCCCCGCAACCACTACATTGGCGGGATAGCCAAGTGGCCTAAGGCAACGGTTTGCAAAACCGTCATTCGTGGGTTCAAATCCCACTCCCGCCTCTGAAAGCGCAGCAACTCTTCGTTGCTGCGCTTTTTCGTTTGATTTTTCTGCTCGCCTCTCCTCCATTCCACATTTGATAATGTTTATGTTTTTACAAACACCACCACAAATATAGGAAATATTTTCCGCTATTCCTACCATTTTGCTTGACTTTGGAAGATATGGCTATAAAATGCAGTCACGCATACAAGATATAGTGGAACCATGAAGATAAGGAAACGGAACGGACAGAGCGCCGAATACGAGCGGAGCAAGATAGAGCGGGTCATTTACCTGGCCTGCAGCAGCGCGGGCATGAGCGATGCACAGGCGCACGCACTGACTCTGGCAGAGGAAGTGGAGAAGAAGCTTTTCAGCCACGGCGGCGACGGCATCGCCGTGGAGCGCATCCAGGACCAGGTGGAGGAAAGCCTGATGACCGCCGGGCTGTACGAAGCCGCCAAGCGCTTCATCCTGTACCGCAATGAGCACAGCCGCGCCCGCCATGCCCGTGAACAGGTGCTGGCCCACCTGCAGAACCGCCGCGCTGCCGAGTCCGAGCTCAAGCAGCTGCAGCAGGAATTCGCCGGCGAGGAATACGACCTGCACCTGCTCACTGCCCGTTTCCAGAGCCACTACCGAGGTGAGCAGGACGACGAGAAGGCCCTGGCCGCCCTCACCCGCGCCGCCGCCGAGCTCACCACCCGCGATGCTCCCGCCTGGGAGATGATTGCCGCACGTTTCTGGCTGCTGCGTTTCCGCAGCCGGCTGGCCCGCTATGAGGCAGAGGCCGGCATCACCAGCCTGCACGATAAAATCACCCACCTGACCAAGCAGGGCGTGTACGGCAGCTACATTCTGGCCCATTACAGCAAGGCGGAAATCGACACCTTCGAGCAAATCCTCCGCCCGGAGCGGGATAAGCTGCTCAACTACTCCGGGCTGGAGCTGCTGCACGGGCGCTACCTCATCCGCACCCACGCCGGGCGAGTGCTGGAAAGTCCGCAGGAAATGTTCCTGGGCATCGCGCTGCACCTGGCCATGAACGAGCAGCAAAACCGCAGCGAATGGGTGAAGCGATTCTACGATATGCTCAGCACGCTGAAAGTCACCATGGCCACCCCCACCCTGGCCAATGCCCGCAAGCCCTTCCACCAGCTTTCCTCCTGCTTCATTGATACCGTGCCGGACAGCCTGGACGGCATCTACCGCAGCATCGACAACTTTGCCCAGGTGAGCAAATACGGCGGCGGCATGGGGCTCTACTTCGGCAAAGTGCGCGCCAGCGGCAGCGCCATCCGCGGATTCTCCGGGGCGGCAGGCGGGGTTATCCGCTGGATTCGCCTGGCCAATGACACCGCCGTGGCGGTGGACCAGCTGGGCGTGCGGCAGGGCGCGGTGGCGGTGTATCTGGATGCCTGGCACCGGGATTTGCCCGAGTTCCTGTCCATCCGGACCAATAATGGCGACGACCGACTGAAAGCGCACGATGTATTCCCCGCCGTGTGCTACCCGGACTATTTCTGGCAGCAGGCACGCGACAATATCGAGGGCGACTGGTACATGATGTGCCCGCACGAGATACAGAGCATCAAGGGCTATGCCCTGGAGGACAGCTACGGCGAGGAATGGGAAGAGCGCTACCTGAGCTGCGTGGCCGATTCCCGCATCAGCAAGCGCGTGGTGCCCATCAAGGATATCGTGCGCCTTATCCTGAAGAGCGCCGTGGAAACCGGCACACCCTTTGCCTTCAACCGCGACCTCGTGAACCGCGCCAACCCGAACAAGCACTGCGGCATCATCTACTGCAGCAACCTCTGCACCGAGATTGCCCAGAATATGAGCGCCATCGAATCCGTGAGCCAGGTGACCACCTCCGTGAATGGCGAAACCGTGGTAGTCAACACCACGCGCCCGGGCAATTTCGTGGTCTGCAACCTGGCCAGCCTCTCGCTGGGCCGCATCGATGTGCAGAACCCGGAGGAAGTGGCGGAAATCACCCGCAGCGCCGTGCGTGCGCTCGATAACGTGATTGACCTGAACTTCTACCCCCTGCCCTATGCCGAAATCACGAACCGCGCTTTCCGGCCCATCGGTCTCGGTGTCAGCGGCTACCACCACATGCTCGCCCGCCTGGGGCTGCACTGGGAAACCCAGGAGCACCTGGATTTTGCCGACCAGCTGTTCGAGCAGATAAACTACGCCGCCATCGAGGCCAGCTGCGCCACGGCGCAGGAAAAGGGAGCCTACTCCCACTTCACCGGCAGCGAGTGGCAGACCGGCGCCTATTTCGACCGCCGCGGTTACACCAGCCCGCAGTGGCAGGAGCTGCGCCAGCGCGTGGCCACCCACGGGCTGCGCAATGCCTGGCTGCTCGCCGTGGCTCCCACCAGCAGCACCAGTATCATCGCCGGTACCACCGCAGGCATCGACCCGGTCATGAAACTCTTCTTCCTGGAGGAAAAGAAGAGCGGGCTCATGCCCCGCGTGGCCCCGGAGCTCACGCTCCGCACCCTCTGGCTCTACAAGAACGCCCACCACATCGACCAGCGCTGGTCCGTGCGTGCCGCCGGGGTGCGCCAGCGCCACATCGACCAGGCGCAGAGCATGAACCTCTACATTACCCATGAATACACCCTGCGCCAGATTCTCAACCTGTATATCCTCGCCTGGGAATGCGGCGTGAAAACCATCTATTACATCCGCTCCAAAAGTTTAGAAGTAGAAGAATGTGAATTATGTGCAAGCTGACCCGCAGACCGCTGTTCAATCCGCAGGGCGACTCTGATGTGCTCGCCCGCCGCATCATCAATGGCAACACCACCAACCTCAACGATTTCAATAATATGAAATACGCCTGGGTGAGCCAGTGGTACCGCCAGGCCATGAACAATTTCTGGATTCCCGAGGAAATCAACCTCTCTGCCGATGTGCGCGACTACACCCGCCTGAGCCTGGCAGAGCGCCGCGCCTTCGATAAGATACTGTCCTTCCTCGTGTTTCTGGACAGCATCCAGACCGCCAATCTCCCCTCCGTGGGGGAATACATCACCGCCAATGAGGTGAACCTCTGCCTCTGCATCCAGGCCTTTCAGGAGGCCGTGCACAGCCAGAGCTACAGCTACATGCTCGATACCATCTGCGAGCCACAGCAGCGCACCGAGGTGCTCTACCAGTGGCGGAATGATGAGCATCTGCTGCGCCGCAACACCTTCATCGGCAACCTGTACAACGAGTTCCAGCAGAACCGTACGCCGGAGAATTTCGCCCGCACGCTGGTGGCCAATTTCATTCTGGAGGGTGTGTATTTCTACAGCGGTTTCATGTTCTTCTACAACCTGGGCCGCAACAACAAGATGCCCGGCAGCGCTCAGGAAATCCGCTACATCAACCGCGATGAAAGCACCCACCTGTGGCTCTTCCGCAACATCATCCGCGAGCTCCAGCGCGAGGAGCCCCAGCTCTTCACCGAGGAGAAGGTGGAGGAATACCGCGGCATGATTCGTGAGGGCGCCGAGCAGGAAATCGCCTGGGGATGCTATGTCATCGGCGATGATATCCCCGGCCTCACCACGGACATGATACGCGACTACATCCGCTACCTGGCCAACCGACGCTGCCAGGACCTCGGCTTCGCCCCCATCTACCTCGGTCACGAAACCGAACCCGCCTCCTGCACCTGGGTCAACCAGTACAGCAACGCCAACCTCATCAAGACCGACTTCTTCGAAGCCCGCAGCACGGCCTATGCCAAGAGCACCTCGCTGGTGGACGACCTGTGAACAATGATTATTGATTAGTGATTAATGATTAGTGATTAATTTTAGCACGCCCCGGCAACTCTTCAGTTGCCGGGGCGTTAAGCTATCGAGGCACGGGACTTCAGTCCCGTAAACATGCAAGAGAAGGCAAAAAGTCAGAAAAAGAGGTTGACAAAAGAGTTAGTTTGAACTAAACTCCGGCCCGTCTTCTGAATTAGCCCTGCCTAACACAAGCATGGAAAAAGAGAATTTACGATTAAACCAGGTCAGAGTAGGCCGCACGGTGCGAGTTGTGCGAGTACACGGAGAAGGAGCGCTGCGCCAGCGTATCCTGGATATGGGGCTGACCAAGAATGCCGAGGTGAAGGTGCTCAAGATGGCCCCCTTCGGCGACCCGATTGAGATGACTGTGCGCGGTTTTGAATTATCCCTGCGCAAAGCAGAGGCCGCCTGCGTGGAAGTAGAAAGCATTTAAGGAAACACACACATGAAGAAATACATTGCACTGGCAGGCAACCCGAACAGCGGCAAGACCACGCTGTTCAACGAGCTTACCGGCGCTAACCAGTATGTGGGCAACTGGCCCGGCGTAACCGTGGACCGCAAGGGCGGCCAGCTGACCGAGCACGAGGAAATCGAGCTGCAGGATTTGCCGGGCATTTATTCCCTTTCCCCCTATTCTCCGGAGGAAGTCGTGTCCCGCCAGTATCTGCTGGAAGATAAGCCGGACATGATTATCAACGTAGTGGATGCCACCAACCTGGAGCGCAACCTGTACCTGAGCTCCCAGCTCATGGAAACCGGCCTGCCCATGGTGGTTGCCCTGAACATGTGCGATTTGCTGGAGCAGCGCGGCATCCGCATCGATACCGCCGCGCTGAGCCGCCAGCTGGGCTGCCCGGTGGTGGCCGTCAGTGCGCTGAAGCAGACCGGCATTGCCGAGCTCATCAGCCTGATGCTGGCCGAGCCGCCCCCCGCCCCCAAGCCCCTGAAATACGCCGAGCCGGTGGAAAAAGCCGTGGCGCAGGTCATGGAGGAATACGGCGCCAACCGATTCGAAGCCCTCAAGATGCTGGAGGGCGAGGAACTGCTGCAGAAAGGCGTGAGCAAGGTGAAAGCCCACGCCCTGGAGGACTGGCGCATGGAGCTGGAAGCCGCCATGGATGACGATGTTTCCTCCATCATTGCCGGCAGCCGATACGATGCCATCTGCGCCTTCATTCCGCAGGTGCTGGTGCAGAAAGGCAGCAAGGAGAACCTTTCCCAGAAGATAGATGCCGTGCTCACCAACCGCTTTGCCGGGCCGCTCATCTTTGTGGGCATCATGTATGCCATCTACTATATCTCCATCAACACCGTGGGTGACTGGGGAACCAGCTGGGCCAATGATGTGCTCTTCGGGCCCGTGGTGGGAGGCTGGCTGGCCGGCTTCATCGGCAGCGAGGCCGCCGGAGTGGAAGCGCTGACCATGTTCAGCGCCATACTGGCCATGATTCTGATTTTCCCCTCCATGCTGCGCCGCCTGCATGACCTGAACATGAACGGCGCCTGGCTGTATATCATGGTAGCCCCCTTTGCGCTGGAATACGTTTGCCCGCACCTGCCGGGCGTGCTGCACCAGGTGCTGCTCTGGGCACTGGGACTGGCCAATGCCGCCCTGCTCCTCATGGCGCTGTTCAAGCCCGGCACCCAGGGTGCCAACAGCTACGGCAGCCGCACGCACCGCTTCAGCTACAAGCCAATGAAGCTCAACGGCCGCGCCGGCCGATGCGAATTTTCCACCTGGTTCGTGCTGCTCAGTCTGCTCTCCTTCGGTGCGGGCATGCTGGGGCGCTGCACGCTGGAGTGCAGTGTGCAGCTGCAGGCTATCATTGCTGATGGCATCGTGGCAGGCGTGGGCGCTGTGCTGGGCTTCCTGCCGCAGATGGCGGTACTCTTCCTGCTCATGTCCATTCTGGAGGACTGCGGCTACATGGCCCGCGTGGCCTTCATGCTCGACCGCCTGTTCCGCGCCATCGGCCTGAGCGGCAAATCCGTCATTCCGCTCATGGTGAGCATGGGCTGCGGCGTGCCCGGCGTCATGGCCACCCGCACCATCGAGAACGAGAAAGACCGCCGCATGACCATCATGCTCACCACCTTTGTGCCCTGCGGTGCCAAGCTCCCCATTCTGGCCCTCATCGGCGCCATGATTGGCCAGACTGCCACGGTGGCCACCATTGCCTACTTCACCGGATTCGGCTCGGTCATTCTGGGCGGCATGATGCTGCGCAAGATGCATATGTTTGCCGGTGGCTACAATCCCTTTGTAATGGAAATGCCCGCCTACCACATGCCGCAGGGGGCCAATATCAACCTGCGCGCCATGGAGCGCTGCAAATCCTTTGCACAGAAGGCCGGCACTGTCATTTTCCTGGCCTCCGCGCTCATCTGGACGCTCTCCAACTACACCTGGAAGTTTGAATACCTGAACACCGCCGAAAACAAGGCAGCCGTGGAGCACAGCATGCTGGCAGAAACCGGCAACCTCCTTGCCCCGCTCTTCACCCCGCTGGGCTGGGGCGACTGGAAGCCCGCCGTGGCTACCGTCACCGGCCTTGTGGCCAAGGAAAACGTGGTCGGCACCTTCGGTGTGCTCTACGCCACCCATGATTCCGCCGAAAGCACGGCAGAGGAGGAAGAAGACGGCCTTCCCCGCAGCGGCGACTGGCTCAAGGCCAATGCCCTGAGCGCCCTGACCCTGGCCATCTGGCAGAGCGATGCCGATACCCGCCAGGCGGCCCCCGCCGAAGTCACTACCGAGGATGCCCCCGAAGAGAAGACCGCCGAAGCAGGCGACAAGACAATTCTGGACCACATCAATGCCTGCGTGGCCTTCCTGTTCCCGGAAGTGGAAGAGGACGACGAAACCACCGGCGTGGCGGGCGATGTGCGCGCCTCCGGCGCCTTCACCACCCTGAGCGCACTCTCCTTCATGCTGTTCAATATTCTGTGCGCCCCCTGCTTCGCCGCCTGCGGAGCCATCCGCCGCGAAATGAACAGCGCCCTCTGGACCTGGTTCGCCATCGGCTACATGACCCTCTGGGCCTACGTAATCTCCTTCATCACCTACCAGCTCGGGCTCTACTTCACCAACGGCACGCTGGGCGGTGCCCAGATTCTGGCCGGTATTCTGAGCCTGCTCATCGTCATTCAGGCTGTGCGCCCGAATCCTCACACCAACAAGAATTAATTATAAGAAACATTTACTCATGGCGGACTTCATCATTATTCTTATTCTGCTGGTGCTGGGCGGACTTGCGCTGCGCTCATGCCTGCGGAAGAAGAAAGGTGGAGACTGCTGCTCCGGGGGCTGCGGAAGCTGCCACGGCCACTGCCACCAGCAGAACAAGCGCCCCCGCCCCTGACCCACTACCCGCACCACACACATAGAACCACATCATGAAGAAAACGAACATCATCGCAATGGCACTGGCCGGGCTTGCCGCCCTGCCCGTGATCGCAGGCGAAGCCTCAGAGCCTACGGCAGGAGAACTTCTCCAGGGAATCAACATGTTCATCCCCGAGGAAGGCGACCCCGCCTATAAAATCACCGCCAATGAGAAATACGGCACCCAGTGGTATGCCGATGCCGCCTATGGCTACTGGCAGACGGATAACGCCATTCCCGGCACCAACCGTCACAATAACTACTTCCTCCTTCATGCCGTGCTCAACCAGCGTATCATTGAGAACAGCGTGAGCGGCGGCACCTGGCTGCGCGCCGAGTTCTCCGGTTCCTGGGCCCTGGATGGTCGCTCCGCCAAGAAGAGCAGCCACTTCTGCGATGGTTTCGGCAGCGTTTCCTGGGTGCATACCGATGTTTACGGCCCGGCAGAGGCCGTAATTCCGGAGCTTTCCGTGATGCACTATTTCAACGGAGGGAAGAGCTGCGTCATCGGCGGTATGGTGAACCTCACCAACTACTTTGACTGCGTGAGCATTGCGAATGACTCCTTCTCCAGCTTCGTGAACTACTCCTTTGTGAATACCAGCATTGTACCCCTCACGGATGCCAACCTGGGCGTGATTCTGCAGCAGGAGCTCAACGAGAGCAACTACATCATGGGTGCCATCTCCCGCACGGATTCCGACTACCGCAGCAATCCCTTCCGATTCAGCGATGGCCACGGCTACCTGGTTGTGGGTGAATGGGGCCACGTCTTTGCCGATGGAGATGCCACCTTCCGCCTTACACCCTTCTACCAGCACATCGATAATGATGGCGAAAGCAACCAGCGCAACTGGGGCGTGGGCGCCAGCATCGAATACACCCTGTGCGATGCCTGCACCGTCTACGCCCGCACCGGTATTGCCCGCTATGATGAGCTGGGCAACGCCGCTGAGCTGAGCATGGGTACCCACCTGAAGCTCATCCCCAGCCGCGAGGATGATTTCCTGGGCATTTCCTACGGCATTTTCCGCGGTGCCCTCAATAATGATGAGGCCCCCGCCTACATCGATGAAGAAACCGAGCGCGAAGGCCACAAGTACGAACAGGTACTGGAAATCGCCTATAGTCTGCAGCTGAATGATTACCTGAAGCTCATGCCCCATTACCAGTTCATCCAGAATCCGGCCTACCGCAGCACCAGCAACGAAAGCGTCTGGGGTGTGCAGTCCGTTCTTTCGTTCTGATGCGCCGTTAATTGTTGTGCTGTAACGTGTATTGCAGTAAAATGCTCCGTCGGGTAGTCGTGTGCCCGGCGGAGCGATTCTATCCGCAGAGCAAAGAAGGTTGTTAACTGGGTACTTCTAAAAATTCTGCAAATGGCGATTTGTGTGGGCTCAAATCTTTCGGAGCACGGGACTTCAGTCCCGAAAACTCAAGCGATGAGGGACTAAAGTCCCTTGCTCCGACAAAAACAGTTGCTCGCCAAACTCCCATTTACAGAGGACGGGCCCCAATCATAGCCTCGCGAAGAGCATCAGAACCGAAGTAGTCATGCTTCTGGATACGAGCCAGAATATTGTTGTATGCATTCTTAGACTCCGTGGAGAATTCTATCTCTAAGTCCCTGACTCTCTCAATAGCCTCCTGCAGCAGCCTCATTTTGGGAGCCAGAGCATCAGCCTTAGCAATGGCCTTATCGCTGCCCTTGGACTTCTCCATGTCGCAGACCATCTCATCAAGCACAGCAAAGGGGGTCTCGGAGGGGTCAGGTATCCAGGAATCGGGATTGATATAGGCTACTATGCTACCGCAAGAGCTGAAAACAATAGCAGCTGCACATGTTATGATAATTGAATTAATCGTCTTCATAAAACTCAGTATCGATTGCTTAAGAGATATGCTTCTATTCTAGTCTCAGACAGAGCTTACATGCCAGCAGGCGCATAAGGGCGACTCCCCTGCACGGCGGTTGAACAATTATTAGATTCGACTGTAATGTTAACGCTGGCCGCGGGGATGATAGTGAAACTGAGGAGCGGGCTTGCCAGGCTGAGAGACGGGCTTGCCGGGCATACCTACACGACCGGGGATGCAGGAGGGCCGACATGGCTTCACCTGAGGCTTGCCAAAGCGTTGGTGAGCGTGCTTAGCAGACTTCACCTGCGTTTTGCCGAGATGCTGGTGGGCAGGACTCCCGGGCTGGGGCTGAGGGGCACGATATTGCGGCCCTTCTGCCAGAGCAACAGAAGCGGTAGCCAGAACTGCGATGGTTGCAAAAATGTGTTTCATATCACAATATAAGCGCAGCAGCATGACACTTTTGCTTACGCTGGAATAAATTTCAGCAGATTCCGACAATGCCCCACACATACCCCATTGGATGTTGCGCCAAATTGGAGTTTGTAAAAGTACGAATGACGAAGTGGAAAGTACGAAGTTTTGAAGTCAGGCGGGCGTAAGCCCGCCAAATCGCCACTTATTGTCTTCTCTGAGGTGCTGTGCGTGCCACACACGCCCCCCGTATTCTGCATTTGGCAATCTGCTTTTCCTGAAAAATATTGAGCGTTGCCGATAAACACCGGCAACGCTCATTTGAGTTTCAAATATGCTTATCTGACAAGATTTACATATAGCTAAGACCGCCCATAGCCTTTTCAAGCACAGGGGAACCGAAGTAGTTGTGCTTGCGGATACGAGACAGAGCTTTGTTATAGACGTTCTTAGTCTTCGTGGGGATTTCAAAGCCGAAGTTCTTAGCCGTATCAATCAAGCCACGCAGATATTCCATCTTAGAGGCCAGGCTCTCAGCCTCTTCAAGGGTATCCACGCCACTGATGTATTCCTCCAGAACGTTGGTAGCGGCCTCGATAGCCTTGCTGGTGATGCATTCATCAGTGGTGTACTCGCCAGGGTTGAAGATGCACTTGAGGTATTCGATACCGCCAACGCCGCCGCAGGAGGTGAGAGTAACAGCGGCTGCACATGTTGCGATAATTGATGTAATCTTTTTCATATAGTTCAGAATTGGTTATTTGTTATTTATTATTTATTTATGAATTGTGTTTCGATTTTATACTCAGACAGGTTTTACATGCTATCTGGCACAGAGTAAGCGATGGCTCCGTGATTAACGAAATGATTTCCTTTTCTTCTTATCCGTCTCGTCATCATCGCGGGATTTGCCACGCGGTTTACCCGGTTTGAAATCCTTTCCATGCTCAAACTTGCCTGCCTTTGAATGGAATCCCGGCTTGAAACCAGGGAATTTCTTATCTTCCATACCGCGACGCTCACGATCCTTTTCTCGCAGATCAGGCTTGCCTGCACCCGGGGCAAACTTCCGAGGAGGAGCGCCATGCTCGATACGACGAGCACCGTGCATTCTTCTGCGGGTGAGTTTGGAACCATAACCATGGCGGGCATAGGAAGGAGGAGCAGAAGCGCGTCTGCTAGACCGGCCCCAGAACTGGCCCTTGTACCCGCGGCCAGACGGACGAGCTACAGAACTATCGCCAGCGGTCGTATCCGTAGCGGTCGTATCCGTAGTGGTCGTATCCGTAGTGGTCGTATCCGTAGTGGTCGTATCCGTAGTGGTCGTGCCCGTGGCGGTCATGTCCGTGGCGGTCGTGTCCGTGGTAGTTGTATCCGACAAGGGAGGATAATCAGGCACAGTAGAAGTCGAATCCAACTGGGTCATATCATAAATCGGATTACCGCTGGGGTCATACCCGTATACCGGATACGCGCCATCGTATCCGAAGATAGGATACCCTTCAGAGTCGTAATACTTTTCTGATGAGGAAGCCGAACCTCCGCCACCAGCGCCTGCCAAGGCCTCCACAAATGCCGGGTCATTCAACAACGCCACGAGGGCATCACAGGAAGGCAGCACCGCAAGTGATACGGTAGCAGATAGAGTCAGTAAAACAGCACGAATTGATTTCATAGCTTTCTATTGCAACCCACACAAGGGCAGCCACCCTGTGCAGCATGTAAACAAACTGAGATTTAACCGATGCTCTTAACGATGGCCGTGGGGATGAGGACCGGGCTTGCCAGGATGGGGCATGGGCTTAGCGGGAGCAGGAGCGGGCTTGCCGGGCTTGTCTACATGATGAGGCATGGGAGCGGGCTTGCCGGGCTTTTCTACATGATGAGGCATGGGAGCGGGCTTGCCGGGCTTGTCTACATGATGAGGCATGGGAGCGGGCTTGCCGGGCTTTTCTACATGATGGGGCATGGGAGCGGGCTTGCCGGGCTTGTCCACATGATGGGGCATGGGAGCGGGCTTGCCGGGCTTGTCCACATGATGAGGCATGGGCGCGGGCTTGCCGGGCTTGTCCACATGATGGGGCATGGGCGCGGGCTTGCCGGGCTTGTCTACATGATGGGGCTGAGGACCGGGCTTACCAGGATGCTGGGGGCCATGGTGAGCGGGGCCCTGAGCAAAAGCCACAGCGCTGGCCATGAGAGCGGCTACAACGAGGATCTTTTTCATAGCTGATTAATTTTGTTTGAGGATTGATGATTAATTTAATTCCGCTGGAACGCAACCAGATAACAGGTGAACTCCAACGATGAAGCTAGTGTACAACATGGTAACGAGATTGCAAGTTTTTTTTATGCCTAGTAAAAAATTAGAAGCTAAAAAAACACCAGAGGAGAACATTTCAGACAGCGACACAACTAAAGACAAATTCCAGCTTTCCACCAGCCGCACCTTGTATTCTCGATGAAGCAAAGAAGCTGAGCAGCCAGACTGAACACCATTGCGGCCTGCCGGGCTGGGACTGCAGGCCGCAATGAAGAGGCCTCCGCACCCGTGCAATAGATGCAGAAGAAATGGCAGAGAGAGATGCTATAATGCCTTTCATAGTTGTGAGCTATCACCTCATAAGCGCACCAGACTGGAACTTTTATTCAAGAAAAATGTAATTTTTTATTTTTACCTTTTTTTAGCGACTGATTGGATGGAACAACACCGTTTTAAGCCAGGCCCCCTTCCCTGGTTAATTGGCATTCGGGCACTTCTAAAAGACCCGCAAATTCCGATTTGTGGGGGGCTCAAATCTTTCGGAGCACGGGACTTCAGTCCCGAAAACTCAAGCGATGAGGGACTAAAGTCCCTTGCTCCGACAAAAACAGCTGCCCGACAAACTCCAATTCCACATTCATGCAAATCGCCATCTGTACAGGCGCGGGGGATGTTCTACCCCAACTCCGCCTCAACATCCCTCAAGAGCTCGGGTGCGTCGGGATGACGGGGGCTATTCTCCAGGCAGCGGCGGAGCCAATGACGGGCGGCCTGAAGGTCGCGAGGCACCCCCAGTGCATTCACACAGGAAACCGCATACCAGAACATGGCATCGGAATTGAACCCAGCCTCCGCCACGGTTTTCAACAACTGGGCACCTTTGGCGGGATTCAGCTCAGTGAGCCGGCCATGATACAGGTATTCAAATGCCAGGACATAGGTACTCTCCAGCTCTCCCAGTTCCGATGCCCGGGTGTGATAGAAAAAGGCCTTGGAGGCATTCGCTTTCAGGCCGCATTGGCCATAACGATACGCTTCTGCCAGTTCATAGCAGGCCTCGGGCTCGTTCAACTCAGCAGCGCGTTTCAGCCATTTCAGGGCGAGCGTCTCATCGCGCGGCACCTCCTCATCCCAGCGGAGTCTGCCGGCCAGCAGGCGCATGGCCACAGCATCGCCATCCTCTGCCCGGCGGCGGAGGGCATCAATAGCCTCAACTTCTTCTACTATTTCATCATCCATAGGGTTATCTGAATACAGGTAAGAAACAACTGAAAAGGAGCAGGATGCTCAGAAGCCAGCAACAGGGAGAAATCCACCCGTAACGGCCGATGTTCCGGCCAAGGAACACACCCAGAACCGGCCAGCAGAAATACGCTACTCCGCCGGCCAGCAGCTCCAGAATCGTATCAGGAGAAGGATGATACTCCAACAGCACCAATGGAACATGCCACTGAGTCACCAGGCAGAACAGCAGCAAGTACGCCACCCAGTTGGGTATATCCAATACGAATAGTATCCGAGCCGCCACGGTGATGATAAGAGAACTGATAGCCACGGCCAGCAGCGCTGCCATACAAATGGCCATGGGCCAGCCCGGCGCGATGGCCGTATAGGTAACCAGCACCAAAGTGAGGCAGACACCCGTAAACACCGGACTATACAAACGGGACATAGGAAGGCGCAAATCAGAGCGGTTTACCCAGCATAGCCCGCACCAGGGCAGTGAGCCCCATGAGGATACCGGCCACCAGCAGGTTCAGGATGACGGCCACCAGGGCGCTCCACAGCGTGTACGTCGTATCGAATCCGTGCCAGAAGAAATCCACCACGGCACCGACAAAGGCCACCACCGCCACGAGCTGCAGACAAATGCGCTTTGTGCCGGGTGCACGGAGGGAATGCCGCTGCACCCACAGCCACCCCACACAGCAGAACACAGCGGGGAACATGAAACAAAGCACAGCAAGCATCAGTTCACGATACAACAGCTCCCACTGCCCCTGCGGCAGGTATTGCGGATACGCCGGCGCAAGGGGCACAGCCTTCTGCTCATCAAACGCCACATTGGCATCATCCGCACAGAAACGCATGCTGCCATCGCTCTTCACCTCCAGCCAGGGAGAAATGCAGGAACGCTCCGCCGTCAGCTCAGGGGTATTCTCCGCCGGATACAGCGGTTTCACCTGGTTATTGGCATATCGGCCAGGCTCCACCTCCTGCATGGCGTAGGTCTCAATAATTTTCCGGCACAGTTCCTCATTGGCCGGGATAGTAAACACATCCCGGGGAAAACCAGCCGCCGACTCCGAGCGATAAGTCTCGTACTTTAGCCCAGCCGGAGCCTCGCCCAGCCAGGGCGCGGCAGAACTCATCCATTCCCCCTCCGGGCTCGCGTCGCCCCAGTTTCCCAGCAGGAAAATGAAGGCGTAGACGATGCTCAGCGTTGCAAAATAGATTTTCTCACATTTCATAATTTCTGCGAGTGTTCCCTAGGTTTCGGAGGCATGCGGTCGCGCCAGCCCGGACGCGGACGGCGGGAGCGCATGGATTTGATTCGTTCGCGCACCTCCTTCATGCGCTTTTCGTCCAGACTATCCAGCAGGAGCGAGATTTCCTCCTCCTGCACATCGCGGGCGTCATCAGCCTGCGGCTGCACTGATACCAGCATGGCCAGGCGTTCACGCATCTCGGGCGTGTAATCCGAGCGCATAGTGATGAGCGAAACAACACCCAGGGTCATTTCCTTCTCGCGGCGGGCACGATCCCCCTGCCCCGAGCGAGAAAGAGCTGAGGCCAGACGCTCACGCACGGAGAGGTAGAGCATGAGCACCTCGGTGCTGCCGGGGTCATCCGCCAGCAGGGAGCGGGCAAAGCGGGAGGCACGCTCCAGCGTAGCCAGCTCCTGCTTAGCAAAGGGGCGCAGCACAACCCACTGCACATAGGCGCGTTGAATAGGCGTACTCTCCGGGTATTTCAGCAGCAGTTCATCGAACAACTGCTCTACCGTCTGCTCCTTGTCCAGCAGGCGGCGCTGCATATCCGGACGCTGCAGGTTCATAAGCAGCTCGACGCGGCGCACCTGCACCTTCTCCTGAAGCGGGTCCTGCGCCAGAATCTCATTCATGAGCGCAATGGCCTGCTCCTGATACACCCGGTGCGACTGACGCTGCGGGCGGTCTGGACGGCCGGTACGGCCAGAGCGGCCAGGGCGGGCCCGGTGCCCCGAGCGCGATGGGCGCTCTCCGCGCGGGGGACGCCTTTCACCGCCGGCCATAGCGGGACGCCGCTGCGCACCAGGCTGCCAGCGCATGCGGAAGGGAGAGCCCTGGCTCAGAAGCTGCAGGGAGCGGATAAGCTCCAGCTTTGCCTCAATATCCTTCACCTGGTCGGCCTTTGCCACAGCATCCTTCAACAGAGCCTCGGCCTCCTGGCGGCGATTCTGCTCGTACATGGCCGAGCACAAGCCGTTAAGATTACGGAAATAAGCAGCCGACAATTCCGGAGAAAGGCTGAGAGCGCGGGAGAAATACTGCTCAGCCGTGGCGTAATCCTGAGTCTGCAGGGCAATGATGGCCAGGGTCTGGCAGGCATCGGCCATCTTGTTGCCCTTATTATCTGCCATGAGCGCAATCTCCTCATAATAAGGCATGAGCTGCTGCAGCAGCTGTGTATCGGCCTTGGTAGGGCGCCAGAGGGTGTCATCTCCGGCATCGCGGTCGGCCATGCTGGCAAAAATCTCCTGCAAGGCCGTATCGGCAATGGCCGCGTTGCGCTCCGCCTGCCTGCGCTGCTTATTTTCACCGGCATAGCCCCACAGAATACTGCCGAAAAGCAGGAACACCAGCAGAGCCGCCGCGTGGCTCCACACCGCCACAGCCGGGCGCCGGCGCAGCCACATGGCATAACGGCGGACCCAGGACGCAGGGCGCGCCTTTACCGGCTCACCATTCAGGAAGCGGCGCAAATCGGCAGCCATATCGGCCATAGAGGCATAGCGATCTGCGGGGTCAAAACTGATACTCTTGTTGATGATGGCACCAAGCTCGCCCTCGCCACGCAGGGAGCTGAGCGGTTCGGTCACGATGCGGTGAATCAGCTTACCGGGTTCCGATTCGCGGAAAGCAGGGCGATTGCAGACTAATTCATAAAGGGTTACACCCAGGCTGTACTGGTCGCCCGCAAAGGAGTTCTCGCCCTTCATCAGACGCTCCGGGGGCATGTAGCGCAGAGTGCCATCGTGGCTCTGCGTCACCAGCGGAGCGGTCTCGCCATTGTTCAGGATAGTGGCCAGGCCGAAATCACCCACACGCAGCACGCCATCGGCATCCAGCAGCAGGTTACCGGGCTTCACATCGCGATGCAGTACCCCGCAGGAATGCGCATAGGCCAGCGCTTGAGCCGCCTGCAGCCCCACCTTCGCCACGGCCACCTCATACGGCAAACCGGGATGCGCCTTGCGGATGGCGGCCGGGGTAATCCCCTGCCCGTTCACAAGGCTCATCACGTAATAGCGATAATCGCCCTCCTGACCGGCACCGAACACTTCCACAATGTTGGTGTGGTGCAGCCCGGCAATCACGCGGGATTCATTCTCAAACGCCTCGCAGTGGCGTTCATCCGCATTCCAGGCCGGAGAAAGGATTTTAACGGCCACCTCACGGTGCAGCGATTCCTGCATGGCACGGAACACGGTGCCCATGCCACCCGCGCCGATACGCTCCATCAGGCGGTAGCCACCCAGGGACTCGGGATAACGCGCCGTAGCATACACCGCCGAACTATGGTTGGAAACACTCAGAGCCTCCATATCCACCATGCCCTTCAGCAAATCGTTCAAATCCTCTGCATGCTCAGGATGCGCCGCCACAAATTCCTCCAGAGCCGGAGCCTTGCCGCAACGCAGGGCCTCCAGATACTCCTCCACCAGCAAGGCAAGCTCTTCCTCTTTGTCCGGGGTATCAGGCATAGGGATTCTCGTTGAATACAAGTTCACGGAAACGCTTCAGTGCTCGCACATAGCGAATGCTGGCAGCCTTCTGCTCAATGCCCAGCACGGCGGCACACTCCGCATTGCCCATTTCTTCGAAATGGCGCAGTTCCAGAATCTCGCGGTCATGCTCAGAGAGCTGCGACAGCACGCGGCGCGCCATGGCCTGGCGCTCCAGGCGCTCCAGATGCGTGCGGGGGCTCGAGATCGTATCAGCAAAATGCGCCCAGGCATCCGCCACGGCAACATCATCCTCCGGGCTCATCTCCTTCATGGCATCGCGCTTGGCGGCAGCCAGGTGATGACGTTCCACATCCGTAAGCGTCTGCAATGCAATGAGACGCAGCTTCACGTACATGGGCACCTCGGGTTCTGCCTTCAGGAAATCCACGCGGCGGCCACAGGCCATATAAGTCTCCTGCAGCAAATCATCCACGCTCAGACGACGCTGCAGAATGGGCGGCATGCGCAGCACCAGCAGACGCTGCAGGCGCTCGCGGTACTCCAGCCAGAGCTCGGCCAGCCAAAGATTTTCCGGGGTTGCACTCATGAGGGAAGGTCGGATGAGATAAAAGAAATCGGCGGACTGTCGGTATCTCCGCTATTATAGGAGAACGCAGCCCGCCGGAAATTTCTACTCTGAAAAAGGAATCAATCCTTCACATTTTCCTCGCGCAGGTCGCGCACCATGAGCTCCTTCAGTGCATCGCTGGGGTGCTTGCCCTCGTAAAGGATTTCATACATGGCATCAGTAATGGGAGTGCGCACGCCGAGAGCACGGGCCATCTGGTACGTGGACAGGGTGTTCGGCACGCCTTCCACCACCTGGCCAATCTGCTTCAGGCACTCATCCAGCGGCATCCCCTTGGCCAGCAGACGACCGGCGGTCAGGTTGCGGCTGTGGTCGGAATAGCAGGTCACCACCAGGTCACCCATGCCGGAAAGGCCCATGAAGGTCTCCATGTGACCACCGCGAGCCATACCCAGGCGGGTCATCTCAGCCAGACCACGAGTGGAAAGAGCAGCGCGGGCGTTATCACCCAGGCCCAGGCCTGCGCAGATACCGCTGGCCAGAGCAAACACATTCTTGATGGCACCGCCAATCTGCATGCCCACCACGTCGCTGCTGGTGTAGATACGCAGGAAGCCCGTGCTCATGCGCTTCTGCACAGCCTTGGCAATCTCGATATCCTCGAAACCGATGAGGGTAAGGCTAGGCAGCCCCTGCACAATATCCTCTGCATGGTTGGGACCGGAAAGAGCACCCACCGGGAACTTCACATAGGAAGAGATGATTTCGCTCATCAGCAGGTTGGTGTCCTTTTCGATGCCCTTGGAGCAGGTCACAATGACGGCATCCTCTGCCAGGCCGACATCAGCCAGGCTCTGAGCCACACCGCGCATCACCACGCTGGGAACCACCACGATAACAAGCTGAGAGCCAGCTACATCTGCCCAGTCGCTGGTCACCTTCACGTTCTCCGGCAGAGGACGAGCGCCCTTGATGGGAACCAGGCTCATGCGGGTCTCGCGAATCTGGGAGGCTTCCTCCTCCTTGTAGGTCCAGAGCACCACCTCGCTGCCATCCTGAGCAGCGGTGAAAGCCAGGGCTGTGCCCCAGGCACCGGCGCCGATAATTGCTGTCTTCTTGAAAATTCGTTCCATACCGTTAAAAATTAGTTTTTGGGAGCAAAAGCCTTGGGCTCAGTGCCGTTCATAATACGCACAATATTGGCGCGGTGCTTCACCGTCACCAGCACCAGAATAAGGAACAGCAGGCCCATCACCATGCCATCGGCCATGGAGCAGGCACCATCACACACGCAAAGCTCAACACCCGCAGCAATCATCATGCCCACACCTGCCATAATGCTGGAGAAAGACACGTAGCGGGTAATAATCATGCTGCCAATCCAGAACAGCAGAGCTGCCGCGCCCACCCAGGGCGACAGAGCAAACAGGCAGCCACCCGTGGTAGCCACGCCCTTGCCACCCTTGAACTTGAGGAAGCAGGTGAAGGTGTGTCCCAGAATCAGCGCAAACATCACACCCAGAAACCAGCCCATCTGCGCCGGAGTGAACACCGTCATGTCACCACCCAGATGATACTTCATGTACATCAGCGGAGCCAGACCTTTCAGAAAATCCATGACAAACACCGGAATACCCCAACCCTTTCCCAACACACGCACCGCGTTGGTAGCACCGATGTTACGAGAACCGTGTTCGCGCAGGTCAATACCATTCAGGCGCCCGGCAATATAGCCAAACGGAACAGACCCAATCAGGTAGGCTGCGACGATATATAAAATATTTTCAACCATGTGCTTTAACTATACTCCAATTTTCCGCGGCTCGCAACCATTTTTTCACCCAAATAACAAGAAAATCGTCCGCTCTGAGCATGAAAAACATCTCCTCGTTGAACAAATGTCTCCCCATTTTCGTCTATAATTCCGGACACCCCGCGAAATCTAACTGTCATCATGCTCAGAATCTCTCCCTTTACTGCTCTTCTGTGTCTGAGTCTCACAGCCCCGCTCTGCGCTATTGAGACACCGGACAACTTCTCCCGGCTGGAGGGACCCCGGCACCTGACTCCGACCGAACAGGATACCCCGGACATCCAGAGACTCTTGCAGGATGTCATGTCCAGAGAAGATACCATCAGGCACCTGACAGCCCTGGGATATCGGCTCATTGAATCCTGGTCTCATGAAGCCTCGATTCTCCGAGCAATACAGGCATCACCAGAACAACAGGAAGCCACCATTATGCGGCTGCCTTATCACCTTTGCCCGGAGCAGAACAAGTACGCCTTTCTCAGCTTTGACCTCGAGACACGACGACTCGCCTCATACCACATCTGCATCCTCAACAAGCCCCTGCCCTTTGATTCAGAACAGCCCCTGCCCGAATGCCTGAAACCTCTGTGGACCAAGGATGAGCTACTGCTTGGCATGACGGGCAGGCCGTGGAGCAAGGCCATGTCAGAATTGGAGGAGCACGGCTATAAGTATTGCCGGGAGCAAAATATCATCGAGGCTGCTCGCCAGCTTGCTCTTCACAGCAGAAACCTCGAAATCATCAAGCCTCCCGTTATCCGGTTCGGTTACCAGGTGTACATCGTCGTACTACTGAATACTGATGGTACCATCAGCCACCATGAAGTCACCACTCTCGAAACCGAGGGATAGACAGCTGTTTCTGCACTTGCAGTCTGGTTAATAAGTAAATCTGAGCGACATAGGGCCGCTGGTTATATTTTCGGAACTGAAGTCCCGGGCTCCGACAGATTTGAGACCTCGCAAAATCGGCAGATCATCAATCGGAATCCTCTGCATTTCATACAGAAAACCCCACGCAAAGCGTGGGGCTTTTAACTGCGATATATTTACGGGATGCATCAGACATCCACCACGACATCATCGTCGTTATCCTCGCCGCCGTGGGCAAGAATGAACTGCAGGTCATTGAGGTCGAGACTGGAGGCAAAGCCTTCATCGCCGAGCACGTTGGTGACGAGCTGATTCTTCTGGTGCTGAAGCACGCGAATCTTCTCTTCCACGGAATCGCGGGTAAGCAGACGATAGGCAATAACCTTGTTCTTCTGGCCGATTCGGTGCGTACGGTCAATAGCCTGGCTTTCCACAGCCGGGTTCCACCACGGATCGTACAGGATAACGTAGGAAGCCGAGGTAAGGTTAAGACCGGCACCACCAGCCTTGAGGGACAGAAGGAACACGCTGGGTTCCTTGGAGGTCTGGAACTTCTCAATCTCAGCCTTACGATCCTTGGTCTGACCAGTGAGGTAGTTGTACGGATGATTGTTCTCCTCCAGACGTCCCTTGATAATCTCGAGCATGGACACGAACTGCGAGAACACGAGTACCTTGTGACCTTCCTCTCGCAGCTGATCGAGCAGGTAGAAGAGTGCGGTAAGCTTGGCGCTGTCTTCCTTGGCGTACTTGGGGTCCACCAGACCGGGGTGACAGCAAATCTGACGCAGACGCATAAGTCCCTGCAGAATGGCGAAGGAATTCTTCTTCACCGATTCGTCGGAATCCACACCGAGAAGAGCCTTCTGAATGCGGCGCAGCTCTGCCTTGTACAGCTGGCGCTGAATGCCTTCCATCTTGGCGTATACTTCCTCCTCGGTACGCGGCGGCAGGTCCTTGGCCACCTGCTGCTTGGTACGGCGCAGAAGGAAGGGCTTGAGACGGGCAGCCAGGCGGTTCTGGCTCTGGGAGTCCTTGCGCTTGTCGAAACGCTTCTTGAAGTAGGCTCGGCTACCCAGCACACCGGGCATGGCGAAAGCCATAAGCGACCACATATCCAGAAGGCGGTTTTCGATAGGCGTACCGGAAAGCACCAGGCGGTTGTAAGCATTGATTTCGCGGGCAGCCTTGGCAGCCTTGGAATCAGGGTTCTTAATCTGCTGACCTTCGTCCAGAATCACGGTGAGCCACTTGATGGCGTTAATCTGCTCGCCGCAGACGCGAAGCTGGGCGTAGTTGATAACCACCATATCGTAGTTCTCCAGGATATTCTCCACATCAGCCTGCTCCTTGTTGCGGATGACCATCACGCGCACACCGGGAGCGAACTTCTCTGTTTCGCTGGCCCACACGTCCAACACAGACTTCGGACACACGATGAGCACGGGAGGAATCGTCACCTTCTTGCGGCCCTGCTTGTTGCGGCGCACATAATCCTCGCGCAGCCACAGCATGTAGGTGATGGACTGAATCGTCTTACCCAGACCCATGTCGTCAGCCAGAATACCGCCGAAGCCGTTCTCTGCCAGATAGGCCAGGAAGTGGAAACCTTCAATCTGGTACGGACGCAGCGTAGCCTGCAGGGTGGAGGGCACATCCGGCTTCACGTCAATCTTGATTTCAGCCGTGCGCTCCTTGATACGCTGCCATGCCTTCGGATCGAATACCTCGGCAGCACGCGGGTCGGCCAGCTGCAGGGCGTGCATACGGTGCGTCTCACCGGAAAGGTCGAAGGGATCCAGACCAAGCTTGGTAACAGCATCACGCTGGGCATCGTCCAGCTTGATTTCCAAGCGCATCCAGCGACCGTCATCCATGCGGACATAGCCACCGCGGGCGGATACGAGGGAGCGAATCTGCTCCTTGGTAAGGGTAACACCCTCCACATCGATAACCACGCGCAGGTCGAACCAGTCGATTTCCTGGTTCACAACCTCGAAGCGGATAGCAGCAGCCACCGGATCAGCCAGCAGAGACTTCAGATTCTCATCCATCTCCACGTTGATGGTATCAGGAATCGTCTTGGCCCACTCAGCAAACTTCTCGGGGAACTGCTTGGTGATACGGCTCTTGAAGGCCTCCATCTGCGTGTCGTAGGTGAAGTTCATCTCCTCCAGCAGGCCGGGGATGGGGTAGAGATAATCGCGAATGAAACGCAGCAGGGTATGATCCTTCACCGGCTGCTGCTCCAGCAGCTCCCAGTCCTCCTTACCCACCAGGCGCTCACGGCGGCGGCCGGGGTCATCCTGGGCATTCACCTCGAGCAGAACGTGCTCCGTATCAGCACTGGTCAGGCCGCGCACAATCTTCATGGTGAAGGTCGGCTTCAGCTCAATATCAATGACGCGCTCCTCCATGCTGGGCGGCAGCGTGGCACCAATCTTACGCAGGAATTCCACACCTTCCAGACTGTCAATAACCGACTTGGGAATGGAATAGCGGGGCTCCACTTCCGTGCTTTCCAGCCAACGGGGCGGGCCGGGGAACACGGTTTCGTCGGACTGGTACAGCTCCACCTGACCGGGCAGCTGACGCACAGAGTGTGTCACATGCACACCGGCAGCCGTAACCAGCTGCAGGCCATAGCAATCCGGCACGATGGGGTCATCAATACAAATCCACTTCAGCGGCTCACGCACCACCTTGAAATAACACTCGTCCAGGTTCACCAGATAGCCCTTCAGCGCAGGCTGGTGGAACAGCACATTCATCACGCAGCAGGCAGCCTCGTCATCCAGGTCAAGGATAACGGTATCCTGGCGGTCGGCATAGTCACGCAGAACATTCAGCAGAATATCCGTCTGCGGGTCGCACTTCAATGCACCCCGGCGGAATTCCACCAGGATCTCATCCAGCTGGCTGCGCTCGCGGATGGAAATCCAGTCCTCCTTCAAATCAAATCTGAACTCGAAGCGGGCTTCATTAATGGTGGAAACCAGACGCATGTACAGCGGATGACGCGGCGGCAGCGGAGTGCGTTCATTCACGCTCTGAATGCGGTCAAGCCAGGTCCCCTCCTCCTTCTCGCGTTCCCATTCGGAAATGCGCTTCTGAACCTTCTCCAGATCCGTCACCGCATTCATGAATTCCGGGTACGCAATGCGCTTCTTAGTGAACGCATAGGCAATGTAGTTCCAGAATTCCAGGATGTTACGGGGAGGAGTCGGCCAGAGTTCCAGAGCCTCATACCCCGTAATCTCCCAGCGGGGATTGAGACGCACCAGGTCATGGTCGTGAATTTCCTGCTCGATAGCGAAGCGGCGATAGCGCTTCTCCAGCTTGGTAACATAGTCCGACTCCCGGTCATCGAGGTCGCGCCCCAGTTTCTCCTCCAGCAAGTCAGAGAGGGGAACTTCATTCAGCTCATTGGGGCTCTCGGGCATATTGGCACCACGGTACATACGCTCCACCATGGTGGCGATAAGACAAGCACCGGCAACACGCTCGTCTTCAGCCGTGCAGGAACCAAACCAGCGGTTACCCTGCAGACGCAGACTCGTGCGGAAAACGCCCACTCTCGTTTCAACACGTCCCTGAATATAGAGATGGTTGCCGAAAATTTGCGTCACAGCTCCATCTTTCTGGAGCTTTTCGCCCGCGTTTCGCACCTGTTCGGAGTAAGCGTTCAGGAAATTAAGCGTTGCGCGGTCGGGATTGAGTGCAGAACTTAACATGATAATAAAAAGGGAGATTAAAGACGCGTCAGCGAGTCGGAGGTATACAGTTCACCCACTCGGGACACATCGCGTGTATGGTGTTATATTAGCATATCAAAAGGTATTTTTCAAGATGTCAGCTGAAGTTTTTTCGCAATTTTTGCCGATTTTCAGCAGAAATTTGGCATTTTTTAACAAAAATGACATTCCTGCAGCTTGTCAACCCACATCGCAAGGAGTATCCTGCCCGCGTGAATTCGCGGTACATTCATCTCCTTTTTCTGAGCTTCTTTCTGCTCGTTTTCACGGCCTGTTCCCAGATGCCGCAGAGCAGTACTCAGGCCATTGTGGGCATTGCCGACGGGTGGGACAGCTCTCATGTCACCCTCAGCCTGGTAGAGAAGAACAGCGCCGGCAAATGGCAGCGCGTGCTGGGCCCCTATCCGGGGCGTCTGGGCCGCAACGGCTGCGTATGGGGGCGTGGCATGCACAGCAATCCTACCGGTGCCACCCTTAAGAAAGAAGGAGACGGGCGTTCCCCGGTCGGCATTTTCTCCCTGGGTGGTCTGTGGGTGAACAATCCCACCCCGGTGCAGCATCATCCTTCCATTCCCTATGTGCAGGTGGGGCCGAATGACCTCTGGGTGAGCGACCCACGGCTGCCGCATCTCTACAACCGCCATGTGCGCCTGGACCACCCGGCTACCACCCCGTGGGAGATGCATGAGCAGATGCGCCAGAATGACTACCCGCACAGCATCAAGATGCTGGTGCACCACAACACCCCGGAAAGCGTGGGCAAGCCCGTTGTCGGGGGTGGTTCCTCCATTTTCTTCCACATCTGGCGAAACGACGGTGCATCCCCCACCGCCGGCTGCACCAGCATGAATGAGGAACAGCTGCGCGCCTTCATTGCCCGGCTCGATCCGGCCCGCAAGCCGGTCTACATCCTCCTGCCCCGCAGCGAGTATAATCGCCGCCGCAAGGAATGGGGGCTGCCCTGATTTCTTATTCTGCAGGCGTGAGCCGCAGGCCGGTGTAGGTATCAATCACCACGCGGCCAAGCCGGCCATAGAGCGCATGCCCGGTGCAATCCAGGTAAAGCAAGCCCTCCATTTCCACCACCGGAATGCGGTGTAAGGTCTCCTGCCGGTCATCGGAATCGCACATGTAAACAGCCGTGATGCGCTCCTGCTCTTCCTCTATACCCCACAGGTTGATGGAATGCATGAAGCGGCGGCCATCCGGCTTGCGGAGAGATACCCCCACCCAGAAAGCATCACCCCGGCGAAAACCACGCAACAGAGCGTCGGTAAGAGTCTCCGCCGTCACCATGGCACCACGTCCATTATAAATCAGCTGTTCTACCGCCAGTCCGGATTCCCGATAGTAGCCAGCCCCTGCCCCCTCTCGCAAAGCGGCACAGAATCCACCTCCGGCCAGGCGCGGACGGGTGTACTCACCATTGAACCACCACCGGATTCCCTGGTCAGGGTCGCTGCCCTCATTTTCAAACGACTGGCGATAATGCTGCCACACCTCCGCTCCGCACGGCGTATCCTGCGGCACGAGAGCAGAATTCTGCAGCTGCCACCAGGCAAGCAGATTCGAGGCAACAACCGCCCAGCACAACAAATCGTCCCCCTGCTCTCCTTTTTCATGCGTCTTGTTGAAATCGAACCACCCGCTCTCTGCCGTCACCCCGGCAGACCAGAGCGTGGCAGCCCCAAGAGACGAACAGCCCCATACAAGACACAGCAGAAGAACACAGAACCGGTACATGCGCTCTCTATATCACAGGGCAGCGTATAAATCAATGATAAAGAAAAGGCTTGAATTGCGCAGAACACAGGCGTACACTGCGCGCACACACTCTTTCAGATAATCATGCAAGATGGTCGAATCACACTGGTTGGCATAGGTTGCGGCTCCCGCACGCGCACCTATATGAAGCTGGCAATGGAATATCCGGACAAGTTCCGCATTGTGGGCGCAGCAGACCCGGTCACGGTGCGCGCCGAGCAGGTGCGCGACTTTGCCCCGGAGGAAGAACGCGCCGGCATCCGTCTGTTCGCTAATGCCGATGAGCTGCTCTCCCAGCCGAAAATGGCCGATGTGGCCATCATCGGCACACAGGATGACTACCACTTCGAGCCCGCCAGGCGCGCTCTGGAGCTGGGCTACGACCTCCTGCTGGAAAAGCCGATTTCCAAGACCCTGCGCGAGGCGCTGGAGCTGCGTGATTTGGCCGAGAAGCTGGGCCGCCGCGTAGCCATCTGCCACGTGCTGCGCTACACGCCGTTCTACAACGCCATCCGCAACGTCATCAACAGCGGCGAACTGGGCGAAATCATGACCTTCAATGCCAACGAGGGCGTGGGCGCCTGGCATTTCGGGCATTCCTTCGTGCGCGGCCACTGGGGCAACAGCGCTAAATCCACCCCCATGATTGTGGCCAAGTGCTGCCACGATATGGATATTCTCTACTGGCTGCTCAACCGTCCCTGCGAGCAGGTTTCCAGCTTCGGCGAACTGTCCTTTTTCCGCAAGGAAACACTTACCGAACCCCGCCCTGCCCGCTGCACCGACTGGACCACACCCATCGGCGAAGACCCGTGGGATGCCCGCAAGTACATCACCGATGAATCCTGCCGCCGCTGGCTCAAGATGGTAATGGACGGCGTGGATGAAGCCACCCCCGAGGATATCACCGAGTGGCTCAAGACCTCCCAGTGGGGCCGAGATGCCTTCCAGTGCGAGGACAATGACCAGCCCGACCACCTGGTGGCCATTCTGCGCTACATGGGCGGCATAACCGGCACCTTCACCATGACCGCCTTCGAGGAAGGCCGCCATATCGAAATTTACGGCACCAAGGCCAAGCTCCGCGCCGGCGCCTTCTACAAGGAAAACGGCCCGGGCGAAATCACGATTACCGAGCATTTCTCCAAGAAGATGCGCAAGGTGGAAATCGAGGAGGCCGCCGGTGGCTATGCCGGCCACGGTGGTGGCGACTGGGGTCTTGTGAGCAACCTCTACAATGACATGCGCGTGGTGGAGGACACCACCCTCATGACCACCCCCATTCAGGCCAGCGCCCATTCCCACGTCATTGCCTTTGCCGTGGAGCACGCCCGCCGCACGGGTGAGGTGGTGGACATCAAGGAATTCGAGCGCCGCGTGCTTTCCGGCGAGCTGAATTACTGATAAACTTCTGCGCTTCGCAAAGGAAATCCCTGCACAGGTTGCTGTGCAGGGATTTTTTCTATCCGCTCCGGCCGCGGCTCGAACGCGGGACCCCAAGCTTAGAAGGCTCGTGCTCTATCCAACTGAGCTACCGGAGCAGTAATGCGCGCCTATCCTACCACTGCGGCCCTACCTTGGCAAGCTTTTATTTGACAACTGCCACAACGCCTGATACCATAATGACACGCGTGGCAAAGCCGCTCACAGAAATTGCAGCCAAATCCCCTGCCTTTGCCGGGGAGCTGGAGAGACTGCGCCAGGGCGGCAGCATGGATGAACCCATGGTGCTGGAGCGCGTGGCCCCAGCGGCCTATTCCTTTGTGTCCAGCATGATTGCTGCGGCCTCTGATTCCCCGCGGCGAGTCTGGATTGTGGCAGATGCCCTGCCCGTGCAGGAACGACTGGCAGCAGAATGGCCGCTCTGGGATGGTCCCCAGGCCGTTTTTGTGCCGGAACAGGAAATCCACATCAACCACGGCATTTCCGACCCGGACCTCGCGGCAGAGCGACTGGAAGCTCTGCGGGCTATCTCCGGCGCGCCCACAAAAACACAGGCGGTCATTGTAACAGCCGCAGCCTTGCAGCAACCGGCTCCCAGCTTCAGCGCCGGTGCCGGATTCACGCTTCAGCTGAAGGTGGAAGGCGAATACCCGCTGGATGATGTGTGCACCGCCCTCACTGACCACGATTTTGAACGCGTGGACCAGGTGACAGGACGCGGCGAATGGAGCCTCCGCGGCGGTATTCTGGACGTATTCCCCCTGCAGTCCGCCTGGCCGCTGCGCATCGAATTCTTTGGCGATGAGATTGAGAGCATCCGTGCTTTTGATATCGACTCCCAGTTATCCTTCAAGAAACTCGACTCCGCAGAGCTGGTGCTGGATGAACCGCCGGCAGACAGGCCGCTGAAGGATTGGATTACAAAAAATGACTGGGTGGTGAGCCTGCCCGGCTGTGGCGTACCGGGGCATGTACTGATATACGAACTGCCGCCGGATAGAGAGGATGTTCTGCCGGATATCGACACGGTGAATGCCGGTGACAGCAGTGCCATTTTCGGCACCCCGCTCGGCAGCTTCGAAACGGGCGACTTCGTCATGCAGGAGGCCCGCCGCCAACTGGCCGGCATGGAGCTTCGCAAATGGCGCGAGCAGAAATGGCGCGTCATCATGTTCTTCCCGCATGAGGGAGAGAAAAGCCGATTCGAGGAAATCTGCGGCGAGGATGAGGCCTGGAGCGGCGTGCAGAGCCGGGATGGTGACCTGCCGCTCGGCTTCTCCATTCCCGGTGCCAAACTCGCCGTGCTCTCCGCCGCTGAAATCTTCGGGCGCTATTCCGCCCCGCGCAGCCGCAAACAGGATGACCGCACCGACCGCATGCGCCGCGAGCGCGCTCAGGCGCCGCTGCGCGAAATCGAAGAGGGCGACTTCGTTATCCACGCCTCCCACGGCCTGGGCAAATTCGTCGGCATTGTACGCGATGACAAGACCGGCGAGGAGGAAATCCACATCAAATATGCCGATGGAGTGCTGCTGCGCATCCCGCTTCAGCAGAGCCACCTGGTGTCTAAATATATAGGACTAGGTGCTAAAACACCAGAATTGAGCAAGCTGGGAGATGCCCGCTGGCGCCGAGCCTGTCAGGCCGCGGAGAAAGCCGTGCAGGACTACGCTGCACAGCTGCTGGAGATTCAGGCTGAGCGCGAAAGCAACAACGGCTACGCTCACCCCGCAGACTCCGGCTGGATGTGGCAGTTCGAGTCCAGCTTCCCCTACCGCGAGACACCCGACCAGCTGCGAGCCATTTCCCAGACCAAGGCCGATATGGAAAGCGGCCGCCCCATGGATCGCCTCATCTGCGGCGACGTAGGCTTCGGCAAGACCGAGGTGGCCATACGTGCAGCCTTCAAGTGCGTGACCGGCGGCAAGCAGGCAGCCATACTGGCGCCCACCACGGTACTGGCCGCCCAGCACTACCGCACCTTCCGCGCCCGAATGAGCGAATATCCGGTGCGCATCGAGCTGCTCAGCCGTTTCACCCCGGCAAAGAAAATCAAGGAAATCGTGGCAGGCATTGCCGATGGTTCGGTAGATATCGTCATCGGCACACACCGAGTGATTTCCAAGGATATCACCTTCAAGAACCTGGGGCTGGCTGTCATTGACGAAGAGCAGCGCTTCGGTGTGCGTCACAAGGAGCAGTTCAAGCGCATGTTCCGCATGGTGGATATGCTCACCCTCTCGGCCACCCCCATTCCGCGCACGCTTTATGTGGCGCTCATGGGCGCGCGCGACATGAGCACCATTGAAACACCGCCGCTCAATCGCCTGCCGGTGCAGACCGCCGTCTGCCCGTACAGCGAGAAACTCATTGCCGATGCCATCGAACGCGAGCTGGCCCGCAGCGGTCAGGTATTCTTCCTGCACAACCGCGTGCAGAGCATCATGAAGATGAAGGATGAGCTGCAGCGGCTTGTGCCGAAGGCCCGCATTGTCGTGGGCCACGGGCAGATGGACAAGGGCGAGCTGGAAATCATCATGCGCGACTTCGTGGATGGCAAGGCCGATGTACTGCTGGCCACCAGCATCATTGAAAGCGGTATCGACATTCCCAACGCGAACACCATCATCATTGACCGGGCAGACCGCTTCGGCCTGGCCGATTTGTACCAGCTGCGTGGCCGCGTAGGCCGCGGCGGGCACCGCGCCTATGCCTATCTTCTGCTGCCGCGCCAGGCGCTCTGCACCGGCGATGCCCGCAAGCGAGTCTCCGCCATCAAGCAATACACAGAACTGGGCAGCGGCTTCAAGATTGCCATGCGCGACCTCGAAATCCGCGGTGCCGGTAACCTGCTGGGCACGCAGCAGAGCGGCCACATTGCGGCCATTGGTTTTGAACTGTACTGTCAGTTGCTCCGCCAGTCCATCGAACGCATGCAGGGCAAGGTTCCGACCATCCGGGCCGAGGCTGGTTTCAAGGCAGATTTCATCTGTCTGAGCGAAGCCAGCATGGCCACCCGCGCCGATGCCGATAAACTGCTCGGCGCCTACCTGCCCGCCTCCTACATGGAATCCACCAAGACCCGCATGGAGGCCTACACCCAGCTGGCTCGCGTATGCACCACGGATGATGTGGATGACCTGGAGCGCCAGTGGCGCGACCGCTTCGGACCGCTGCCGCACGAGGTGGCGCACCTGCTCACCGTGCACAAAATCCGCATCCTGGCCACGCGCCGCAATATCACCAATGTGGAAATCAGCGGGCAGAAGCTCATGCTCACCCGCAACAACGACTACATTCTGGACAACAAGCGATTCCCCCGCCTCCAGAAGATAAAATCTGCCGATAAATTACGCGAGGCGCTGCACCTGCTCCGCTGCATGTAATGACACCGCCGCAACACCTTGCAGCAGAGTCACTTTATTTCAGTTCCACCCAGGGCAGACGATTAGCCATTTCAGCACAATGAAGCTGAGTCGGCAGCTGCAATTCATCCAGCGTGGCACGCATGGCAGCGGTTGCCTTAGCCGGCGTATTACACTCCGGGCTGATGTGCGCCAGCACCAGCTGCTGCAGCCCGGCATGCCCGATAGTGCGGATAAAATCACAGGCCTGACCATTGGACAAATGCCCCCAGCGCCCCGAAATACGGCGGATGAGCTCGATGGTGCGGCCGCTGTTCTCCAGCATATCGGGGTCGTAGTTGGACTCCAGGTAAAGCCCCTGCACCCCGGCCAGCATTTCCGGCATACCGCGCATGATGATGCCGGTATCCGTCACATAGCCCAGACGCACGCCCTCGCACTCAAACACATAGCCCAGAGGGTCAGCGGCATCGTGGCTCACACAGAACGGAGTCACCTTCAGCGCCCCCACCTGCACCTCCTGCCCAGGCTCCAGATAAGTGAACGTGGCATTCGGGGCCATACCCCGCAAATCCTTGGCGAGATAGCGGCTGCAGTACAGCGGCAGAGAACACTTCTTGGAGAGCACACCCAGACCGCACACATGGTCCTGGTGCTCATGAGTAAAGAAAACACCGCTCAGCTCGGCATCAGACAAACCGCACTCCGCCAGTCCTTTTCGGATGCGGAGTGCTGAAATCCCGGTATCTACCAGCACATGGGTACCACCGCCGGAAATGACGGTGGCATTACCACGGCTGCTGCTGGCCAGCACGGAGAATCGAATCATGGCTGAGGCGTCACAGGTGTCAGCACAGTATCCTCCGGCTTCAGCATATTGGCAGGCTTGCCATACAGCTTACCCGTCTGAGCTTCCAGGAAGCGGGTGATATTCTTCACCGTAGTGTCGGATGCTGCACCTGCGCCATTCTGAGTCTGAATCATGATACGCACCGCCTCCTGCAGGCTGTTCACCGTGCCGGTATGGAAATACGGAGCCGTCAGGGCCACATTGCGGAGATTCGGCACACGGAACATGTCCTTATGCTCAGGCTTCTTGGTGAAATCCTGCAGACCGAAAGCACCTTCCTGATAATCGGCCGGAGTAGCCAGCGCGCGGAGGTCTCCGTGCGTGTTCACATACTCAAAGCTGATACCACCCAGCGTGGGACCACTGTGGCAGGTGGCGCAGCCCAGCTGCACAAAGGAATCCATGCCTGCCTTCTGAGAATCGGTGAGAGCCTTCTCATCGCCCTTCAGATAGCGGTCGAAATCAGAATCGGGGGTCACGAGCGTCTGCTCATAGGCAGCAATAGCAGTTGTCACCGTCTCGCCGGTAATGCCATGGTCACCGAACACGTAGGCAAACAGCGCAGCAATCTCCGGGTCGCGGGAAAGCTTATGGGCAATGATATCCCAGTCAGCCACGCAGGTGAAACCCATTTCCACCGGATTCAGGGGCGGGCCACCGGCCTGTTCCTTGAGGTCAGCAGCACGGCCATCCCAGAACTGGCGGATATTGCCTGCAGCGTTGAGCGTGGTGGGCGCATTCACACCACCCAGCTGGGGCATACCATCCGGCCCCGGCACACCCTTGGACTTGGCCAGATTATCCGTGCCGCCCTTGGTCAGGTCATGGCAGGAAGCGCAGGAAACCTTGTTGGTCGTGGACAGACGGCCATCATGATACAGCAGATAGCCCAGATAAATACGAGCCTTCTCCAGGCTTGTTTCCGGCTCTGCCACCGGAGCAATGGGAGCAAAGGCACGGGCAATAGCGCCCTCTTCCTTGTACTTCTGGCGAAGGACGGCCACATCCGTGGGAGTCAGGCGGGAGCCCAGGTGCACAGCGCTGTACGATGCCGGGGGCATGCGGCGGGTGCGCAGCACGTAATCCATCTTCAGGTAATCCACATTGCCGGAGCGCACACTGTAATCCGGGGTAAGGGTGAAGGCTCGCTTAGCGCCTTCCACGTGGTCGCGCATCAGGCCAAAGGAGAAGAAATTCAGCACCTTGCTGTAGGAGGCATCCTGAGCATGGCAGGAAGCGCACTTCATTTCCAGCACCTTGGAAGCCACGGCATCTGCTGCGGCAGGCTCCATAGGCGGAATCACGGTGGATTCATGCATGGAATCCACAACACACTGAGAAACCTTACCACCCACGGCTGCAACAAGGCCGGTGGCAAGCAGAATCAGCACATATTTCCAGTTCGATTGTTTCTTACTCATCGTTTCTATCAGGGAAAGGGGGTCAGCGTAGTCATTCTAACACAGCCACCGTCACTGGCAAGCAGAAAAAACGGCTCCGCACTTGTTAAATTTAATTATGTGTGCTATGGTGGTGCCGTGAGGAGACTTCTTTCCACCTGCCTGTCTGCCGTTCTGCTCTGCCAATGCGCCCAGCAGCGTCCCCCGGCTTACCCCTGCCCCCCGGCGGCACCGCAGCCACAGGCAGCACCCCGGCAGTCCGAAACAACGGACGAAAACCGCATGCCTGCGAGGCTCTGCTACCTGGATGAGGTCATCCCCGGCATCTGCGTGGATTTGAAATACTGCGGCAATGATAATTTTGTGGGCCGCCCCATTGCAGGCTACACCACCGGCCACCGCGCCATACTGCGCCGCGACACTGCCGACCGACTGGCCAGAGCCCAGCAGGCACTCGCGCAGAAGGGGCTTGCGTTGAAAGTGTGGGACGCCTACCGGCCCCACCGGGCCATGCAGGATTTCTACAAGTGGTCCCGCACGCCAGACGACACGATGAAGGCGGAGTTCTACCCCAATATCTCCAAGCAGGGCATTTACGAAAACAGATACATCAGCCGCACCTCCGACCACAGCAAAGGGTTGGCGGTGGATGTTACGCTCATCCGGCTGGACACCGGCGAGGAACTGGACATGGGCGGGCGGCATGACCTGCTGGATGAAAGCTCCGCCACCCGCTATCCCGGTCTCACCCCGGAACAGCAGGCAAACCGGCTTCTGCTGCTGCAGACCATGGCCGACGTAGGCCTGCGCAACTACCGCAAGGAATGGTGGCACTATTTCCAGAAAAAAGAACCGGCAGCCCCCCGGTACAATTTCCCGCTGAATGATAATCTGATTACCGAGCCATGAAGCACCTGCGCCTTACTCTCCTGCTCCTTCCGTTCCTGCTCTGCCAGTGCAGCCAGCCGACCGTGCTGGTGTACCCGGGCATCATGCCGCAGGAACTCTGCTACCTGGACGAAGTGGCACCCGGCATCAAGGTCGATTTGAAATACTGCGGCTCCGATAATTTTGTGGGCCGTCCCATAGATGGCTACACCGATGGCCGCCGCGCCATTCTGCGCAAGGATGCCGCTGCCGCACTGGCCAGGGCCCAGCAGGAACTGAACAAGAAAGGCTACGGTCTGCTCATCTGGGATGCCTACCGCCCCCACCGCGCCCTGCAGGATTTCTATAACTGGTCACTCACCGATGATGACCGCACCCGAGCCACCTTCTACCCGAATATCACCAAGCGCGGTATTTATGAGAATAAATACATAGGCCTCCAATCCGAGCACAGCTGGGGTGTGGCGGTGGATGTCACCATCATCCACCTGAACAGCGGCAAGGAGGTCGACATGGGCGGCCGCCACGACCTGCTGGACAAAAGTTCCGCCACCGAATATGCCGGGCTCACCGCCCGCCAGCAGGCTAATCGCCGCCTGCTCCGCGATACCCTGGCAGCTGCAGGCATGCGCAATTACAGCAAGGAATGGTGGCATTACTTCGTCTACCCCCTCAATCTCTGCCACCAGTATGATTTCCCGCTGAACGATTCGCTGCGCAGCTCCCACCCCTGAATGCAGGCGAGTCTCCGTCCACCACAAAATTGTGGATAACTTGTGGATAACTTTTGCTTGATATTACAAACAAAGGGTGTAGAATGAAGCGCGAACTTACAAACCATGAACTCTCTTCTGAAAACAATTCTGGTGTGCGCAACCGGCTGCATGGTAGTCTCCTGCTCAGATTCTGCTGAGGGCGTGTGGCATGGCGAATGTGTGAACGAATCCGTTGGCTCAAAGTCCGGCATGAAGATGACTATCAAGCAGGAAGGCGACAAACTGCAGGGTATTCTGATGCTGCAGGATGAGCTGTACGGCAGTGGTAAGCTTACCGGCTATGTGACCGGCAAGGACGTGACGATGCACTCCGAGGGCAATATGCAGACCTTCATCAACATCGTCTGGAGCGGCAAACTCAAGGGCGACACCATCAAAGGCACCTACCGCGTGGAGCCTGCACCTTCCGCCGAATTGCTCGGACGCGAGATTCAGAAAGGCTCCTTCATTATTCACCGCGATTAAATCGGCAGCAACAGCCGGATTTCAGTAGGCGAAGAGAAGGCTGCGATGGCAGAGGTACAGACAAAAGGCCGGGCACATCTTATCACCCTGGGGGCCTTCCTGTGCTTCGGGCTCATGAGTCCGCTGTGCAAGTGGGCCATGGAAAGCGGCATCATCACCGGGGTGAGCATGACCTGTTTTCGTCTGTGCGGCGCAGCGGCGCTCTTCTGGCTGATATCGCCGCTGGTTCCCCGGCAGAAAATAGATGCAGGAGACTGGAAGCACCTGGTCATCATGTCCCTGTGCGGCATGGGGATAAACCAGTTCTGCTATGTGCTGGGCGTGCAGCACACATCGCCCACCAATGCATGCGTCATCACCACCAGTACGCCGGTCTTCACCTTTATTCTCTCTGCCCTGTTTCTGCATGCCGCTGTAACAACCCGCAAGGTAGGTGGCCTGACCATCGCCGCCACCGGGGCACTCATCCTCATTCTGGGGTCTCAGATGCAGGGTGGCCGCAGCGGCAGCCCGCTGGGGGATTCCATCTGCCTGTTCTCCCAGCTTTCCGCTTCCTGCTACTTTGTTTTCTTCAGCGGCGTCATCAGGAAATATCACCCCGTCGTGCTGATGCGCTGGCTCTTTCTCATATCCGCCGTGCTTACCGCGCCATTCTGGCTGCATGAAATCAGCACCCTCCCCTGGGGCCAGCTGGGCATGCCGGAAATCCTGGGCAGCGCGTACGTGGTATTCTTCGGGTCATTCGTGAGCTACCTGCTCATGATAATGGGGCAGCGGCATCTGGAGCCCGCCACCGTGGCGGCTTACAACTACATTCAACCGGTCATTGCCGCCACCGTAGGCATTCTACTGGGCGTGGATGAATTGAGCTGGCAGAAAATTGTGGCCGTGCTCTGCATTGCCGCCGGCGTATGGGCCATTTCCCGCAAATCCACACCGGCAGAAGCTTGATTCCCGGGATACATACACAACGATTGCATCCCGACATCGTTGCATTACAAGTTTTTCCTTGCCTAATCTGGAATGATTCGATATAATCCGGGCATACAAAGTTATGCCTAGCACCAAATCTTCCCATTCCCGCACAATGGCTACAAGTCTGGTGCGCCGCGCCGGGGTTCGCATGACCCGCCAGCGCCGCGCCGTGCTGGAGACCATTCTGGCCTCCCACGACCACCCGACCGCCGCCATCATCTTCGACCGCACCAAGGCCCACATGCCCGGCATCTCCCTGGCAACGGTGTACAACTGCCTGGAAACGCTGTCGGAAACAGGTATCATCAACCACCTGAATTTCGACAACGGCCCCTCCCGATTCTGCCCGAATCTGGAGCCGCATGTTCACCTGCTGGATGACACCAACAACCGCGTGCTGGACATTCAGCTGAAGCCCGGTCTGCGCCCCGAAGACGTGTTCGAACTGCCGGAAGGCACCTGCGTGACACGCATGGACGCTTGCCTACACGGCAATATTCCTGTATAATCTCCCCCAGCAATGAGTCTGGTCATCAAAAATCTGCACGCGCGCGTCAAGGATGGCGCGCCTATTCTCAACGGCATCAATCTGGAAATCCCTAAGGGTGAAGTACATGCCATCATGGGCCCGAATGGTTCCGGCAAGTCCACCCTTTCCAAGGTACTCTGCGGCCACCCGGATTACGAGGTGACAGCCGGCAGCGCAGAAATGGACGGACAGGATCTTTTTGCCATGAGCGTGGACGAAAGAAGCCGCGCCGGGCTCTTCCTTGCCTTCCAGTACCCGGTGGAAGTTCCGGGTGTGACCAATGCCAATTTCATGCGCGCAGCCCTGCAGGCCCGTCTGCCCAAGGGCGAGGAGCTGGAGGCCGTTGCCTTCTACAAGGAGCTCCGCGGCAAGATGAAGGAACTGGGTATCGACCCCAAATTCACCGCCCGCGCCGTGAACGAAGGTTTCTCCGGCGGCGAGAAGAAGCGCAACGATATTCTGCAGATGATGATGCTGAACCCCAGCTACGCTATTCTGGATGAAACGGACAGCGGTCTGGACGTGGATGCCCTGCGCATTGTATCCGATGGTGTGAACGCCATGCGCGCCCCCTTCCGCAGCTTCATGGTCATCACCCACTACAAGCGTCTGCTGGATTACATCCGCCCGGATGTGGTGCATGTGCTCTACAACGGACAGATTGTGAAGACCGCCGGCTTTGAACTGGTGGACCACATCGAGCAGCACGGCTTTGATTTCCTGAAGACCGAGGAGCTCTGATATGGACGAGACGACCTTCCAGGTAGATACGCGCGGTGCGTTCTCCATGCCGGAGAACCACAAGTTCGATGCCGGTTTCGGCCTCACCGAAGCCACCATCGACTACATCTGCGATGCCAAGGGCGAGCCGGACTGGCTGCGCCAGTTCCGCAAGGATGCACTCAAGAAGTTCAACGAGATGCCCATGCCCTACCACTGGGCGCCGGAGGGCATCCGCAATGTGGATTTCGAGAATTTCCGCTATTATCTCTCGCACGGAGCCACCCCCAGCCGCAACTGGGACGAGGTGCCGGAGGACATGAAGCGCACCTTCGAACGTCTCGGCGTGCCGGAACAGGAACGCGCGTTCCTGGCCGGTGTGGATGCCCAGTACGACTCCGAAACTGCGTATACCAACATGCGCGAGGAGCTGCAGAAGCAGGGTGTCATCTTCGTGAACTCCACGGAAGGTCTCAAGGAATACGAGCACATCTTCCGCCCCTGGTTCGGCAAGGTGATTCCCGTGGGCGATAACAAGTTCTCTGCCCTGAACCACGCAGCATTCTCCGGCGGTTCGTTCATCTACGTGCCCAAGGGCGTGAAACTCGCCCAGCCGCTGCAGGCCTATTTCCGCATCAATTCCGAAAGCATGGGCCAGTTCGAGCGCACCCTCATCATTGCCGATGAAGGCGCCGAGCTCATGTACATGGAAGGCTGCACTGCCCCGCAGTACGACAGCGCCACCCTGCACTCCGGCGTAGTGGAACTGGTGGCGCTCAAGGGTGCTAAGATTCAGTACGTGACCGTGCAGAACTGGTCCACCAATGTGTACAACCTCGTGATTCAACGAGGTCTGGCCATGGAGGATGCTGAAATCCGCTGGATTGACTGCAACCTGGGCTCCGGGCTCACCATGAAGTACCCAGCCGTGGTGCTGCAGGGCCGCCGTGCCCGTGGCGAGGTAGTCAGCATCTCTCTGGCCCACAGCGGCCAGCTGCAGGACACCGGCGCACGCATGATTCATGCCGCCCCCGAGACCACTTCGAACATTGTGGCCAAGTCCATCTCCATTGGCGAAGGCCGCGCCAGCTATCGCGGCGAGGTCAAGGTGCTCAAGGGCATGAAGGGCTGCAAGAACAACACCGAGTGTGATGCCCTGCTCATCAATACCGCCAGCCGCACGGATACCTACCCCGCCATCACCGTAAATGGCAATGCCAGCGCCGTGCAGCATGAGGCCTCCGTCTCCCAGGTGGATGAGGAAATGCTCTTCTACCTGCAGCAGCGTGGCCTCACCCGCGCCCAGGCCATGAGCCTGGCAGTCAACGGCTTTATCAACGACCTGGTGAAGGAATTCCCCATGGAATACTCCGTGGAGCTTCGCCGCCTCATCGACCTGGAGATGGAAGATTCCATCGGCTAACCCCCAACTGCACGACACCACACCATGGATTTTCCCGACAGCATGAGCATGGAAGAAGCCTTCGCCCTGGCAGAAGCCGAGGCCAAGCTCAACGCCGCCCTCGCCGAAAGCAAAGCCCGTTTCGAGAACGCAGTGATTCCTGACCGACTGAACGAAGACTGGCGCTTCGGCCGCCCGCATAAGTACGCCAGGGAACTGGCTGAGCTGCTGCAGAGCAACACACCCTGCACAGGCTCCGCAGAGGTTCAGGGATGCGACGAAGAGGCTGTTATCATCAACGCAGATGATGATGATTTGAAACAGACCGAAATGCTCATGCCCACCATCGGATCCGATGCCCTGCTCGGTCTGCATCTCAAGCGCTTTGGCAACGGCTATGCGCTTTATCTCGAAAAGAGTTACGATTCCCCCATCATCATCAACTACCGCAGCTCCGGGCTCTACACCCCAAGCACTTTCATCATGGCGGCTCCCGGTGTGCATGCGCATATCATTGAAAACATTCACTGCGAAAACGGTGCCACTATCTTTGCCGCCCGTAACATTCAGGTAGCAGAGGGAGCAAAACTCAAGGTAGAGCTTCACGCTTTCTGCCCCGGAGTGGAGCAGGTGCAAGGGCGTTGCATGGTCATCACCAATGTGCAGAACATGGGTGGAGAGGTGCGCCACCTCACCAATTTCCTGAATCTCGATTGGGCTCGCGAGGAAACGGTGGCCGAAATCTACGCCGAAGGTTCCGACACCCAGCTTTATTCCTCCAATACCCCGCTGGAGCACATGGTGCTCGACCAGCATACGCGCCAGGTGCACCACGTGGGCAAGGCTGTGAGCAACCTGCTGTACAAGAACGTACTGGAAGACAAAACAACCGCAACCTTTGCCGGCAACATCTATGTGGCTCCTGGTGCCCACAACACAGACGCCTACCAGAGCAACCGCAACCTGATGATTAGCGAGTATGCTACGGTAAACTCCCTGCCCGGGCTGGAGATTCTGGCCGACAAGGTACGATGCTCCCACGGCAGTGCGTCCGGCCCCATGGATGAAGAACAGCTCTTCTATCTCCTTTCACGCGGCATTCCGCGTCACGAAGCACATCAGCTCATTGCCCTCGGCTTCGTGGAGGAAGTGGATAACAAGTTCAACGCGCCATTCTGAATCAATCTGAGGCTCGCAGAGCCGAAGTTTCACTGAGCAATAACGAAGTTTCGTTGAACGTAGTGAAGTTTCACTGAGCTCTGCGAAGTTTCACAACTACAATCAAAGCCTACGATTTCTCTCCTCATATGGCAGATTCCCCCAAAGCAGGAAAACTGTTAAGAAGCTCAGTTTCTCTATCCGTCAACATGGTTAATCTATACGATAGAATTGAGAAAAAGAGTTATCTCAAAAATCAGTTAGCACGTGCAGCCACCGCAATCGGCGCAAATATACATGAGGCTAGCTATGCTGAAAGCGGCGAAGATTTCATTCACAAGCTCCGCATTGCTCTTAAAGAATGTCACGAAACAGAATACTGGCTCACCGTCTTAAATGAATGTATCCCTCAGTTAGCGGAGGAAACACATATTCTGCGAAAAGACGCTGGAGCTATTCGATATATGCTCATTTCCAGTATCAACACCAGATTAAAATCACTTGGCAAAGCATAGTTACATAATAAAAAGAACTAAGTCGCAGCAAGCTGCTCCGTGAAACCTCACTCACACTGCAACTCTGAGACTCGAAGAGCCGAAGTTTCGTTGAGCTTCCGCAAGATTTCGCTGAACAAAGTGAAGTTTCACTTCAGACAAGCAGTCGCAGCAAGCTGCTCCGTGAAACCTCGCTTTCGCTCGGAGAAACTTTGGGCTTCGCCCTCAGCGAAACTTCCTTTGCTGTGCAAAGTCAACGAAACTTCACTCGCTCCGCTCGTTCAGATATTTTCCCGTCTCTAACATTATGCTCTACCGCTCAACCATTAAATCCACTATTTTCGCCATTCTCACCGCCTCCCTTGCCTGCGCCCAGCCTTCCCAGCCCGTCACCGAACAGCCTGTGCTCATTCCTGCTCCTATACAGTACGAATGGGCCGTAAACCAGCCGGGATTCCTGCTGAGCAACGGCATCAAGGTAGACTCCGCAACCAGCCACAGCGAGCTGGGGCGTGCTGCCATCCGTGCGCTCATGGCTGCCGGGCTCGAAATTCAGCCCGAGGAAACGGAAGGTGATTTGCAGGTGCAGCTCCAGGCCAACCAGGCCCCCGCAGCCTATGCGCTGAAGGTCACGCCGCAGGGAATCAGCATCGAGGTCGGCAGCGCAGAAGCCCTGCACGCCGCCGCACAGACTCTGGCTCAGGCGGTGCTGAAAGACGCCGCCGGGCAGCCGGCGCTGCCAGCCATGTGGGTGAAGGATGCCCCTCAGCTTGAGCACCGAGGCATCATGCTCGACACAAGCCGCCACCCCATCAGCGTGGCAGATACCAAGCGCATCCTGAACCTCATAGCGCGCTACAAGCTCAACCGCCTGCACTGGCACCTATGCGATGACCAGGGCTGGCGCATCGAGATTAAGAAATACCCCCTGCTCACCGAAATCGGCAGCAAGCGCAAGGGCACGGCCTGCTGGATTAAGCAGACAGAAGTAGACAACAAACCGGTAGAGTTCTTCTACACGCAGGACGAGATCCGCGAGGTGGTGGCGCACGCGCACAGCCTGGGCATCATCGTGATTCCCGAAATCGAAATCCCCGGCCACGCCAGCGCAGCTGTGGCCGCCTACCCGCAGCTGGGCAACCAGGACTGCCCCGGTTTCGCACCGGAAGTTGTCACCGGCTGGGGCGTATTCACGCATGTGATGGGGCCGAATGCCTTTGCGTTCCAGTTCATCGAGGACGTGCTGGGTGAGGTCTGCGAGCTCTTCCCCCGCGCCCCGTTCATCCACATCGGCGGCGATGAAGTGCCCCGCGACCAGTGGAAAGCAAGCCCCGCTGCCCAGGCATTCATGCAGCAGCACGGCATGAACCGCGAAAGCGAAATTCAGGACTATTTCACCCACCTCTGCGCCAAGGTGCTCCGCAAGCATGGCCGCCGCATGGTCGGCTGGGATGAAATCATGTGCGCCCCGCAGCTCCCGCAGGATGCCGTGGTGATGGCCTGGCGCGGCATGGACCACGCCCGCATCGCCGCCCGCCGCGGGCATGAGCTCATCCTCTGCCCCATTCACGCCTTCTACTTCAATTTCCCGCAAAGTACAAATGAGGAAGTAGAACCCTTCTACACCGGGCTCACCGGCTTCGACCACATCGACTGGAAGCACGTGCTCACCTTCGATACCGCCGTCCCCGGCAACAAGGTCATCGGCATGCAGGCCAACCTGTGGAGCGAGTGCATCCCGGACATGAAGAAGCTGGAATACATGCTGGTGCCCCGCATCTGCGCCCTGGCCGAAAAAGCCTGGCGCTATGGTCTGCCCGTTTTCCCCGATGAGTTCGCCCAGCGCCTCGAAGCCCAGACGTCCTACTTCGATTCCCTGCAGCTCAACTTCCGCCAGGAAGACGACACCCCCCGCCACCCATAAGCTTGACTTTTTCCCACTCGTAGATATACGCATATCTCATTGACAATAGATGATAAAATGGTAGAATACAGCAGTATGTCGCACCCCTCCCAATTAAGTAGGAATAACACAAATCGCAATGTTTCGCACGATGTCATGCGAGGGCTTGCGATTCTGCTTATCATCATCTTTCACGCAAACAAGGAGCTACTGCCATACGGCTACCACGGGGTAGACATTTTTCTTGCTATATGCGGGTATTACATCTGCCAATCGTTCCGCCGGGAGACATATAGCACATCTGCATACCTGAAAAAGCGTCTGGCACGTATCTATCCGCCGCTGCTCATCAGCATTCTTCTCACCTTATTGCTACTGACGATATTCAGCAGTAAGGATACCCTGATACCGAGCGCCAAAACAGCACTTGCTGCGATATTCGGTGTTTCGAACATCTATCTTTCCAATCAGGAGGGAGGATATTTTGCAAACTCTACGATGGATAACGCCTTGCTGCACACATGGTACATAGCCATAACGCTGCAGGTTTACATACTCTTTGCCCTGGTTCGGCATCTTCTTTCCAGATGCCGAACCATCTGGAAACTCATCCCGGCAGCATTGACAGGGATACTGTCATTTCTCTGGGCAAACCAGGTTCTTATATTCGTGATATTCCACAAACTGAACCTGCCTTTCTTTGCCAGCACGCCACAAGCCCCGGATGAAATGTACTACGAGCTCTTTCCGCGACTCTGGGTGGTGCTGGCCGGGTGCGGAGCGGCTTTTATCCCGGAAACAAAGTCGACAAAAATGGCCACATTCCTCGGGCTGGCAGGGATCGTTCTGATGCTGGTGCCATCCGTCATCCACACCGAGACAGCCAAAATTCTGGCTGTATGCGTTGTGACGGGTAGCGTCCTGGCTATCAGATATCTTCCAGAAAGCAGGAATCTGACATGGCTGACGGAAAGCAAGCCGCTGGCATGGGTGGGGCGGATTTCCTTTTCTCTTTACCTGGTACATCTGCCAATCTTCACGCTGTATCGCAGTCTGACGGGTCAGGAAGAGCTGCCCCTCCTCGATATCTGCCTCATTCTACCTCTCCTTTTACTGCTCGGCTACGCCTTTTACAAAGGGGTGGAAAACCGGAGGATACCAGGAAAGCTCATCCTGCCGGCAGCAGCAGCCTGCCTGATTTTTGCCCCGGCAGCCATATGCACCCGGGGTTTCAGCCAGTACATACACAAAAAGGCAAACAGCATCAGCATTGCTACATACACTGATTTTGGAGAAAGCAAAGATGAAGCGCTTCTCCATGATTACCCCGGGGACCAGCTGACATACTGGGACGGAGTCTACAGATTCACCGGGCAGAAAGTGCCGCAGATGAATACGACACTGCTCCATATCGGCGATTCAGAAAAGGCTGCCAATTTCATTCTGCTGGGAGATTGCCAGGCGCACACCCTATATGCCGGACTTCATGAGTGCTGCCGGCAGGAAGGGTTGAGCGGCGTATTCCCTGCTACATACATGCTGGCCTTCTGGGACAGATTATGCAACGGAGGCGACAACCGCGTTTATCACCGTGAAAAAGCAGAAGCCATGCTCAAATGGCTTTCCAGACACCCGGAAATCAAGCATGTTATCCTTGCGCAGCTCTGGAGCTATTGGATGCCCCCCGAAACCTTGCTTGAAAAGAAATGGGACGGCAGTCTGCATTCCGCCAACAACCTGGAATCCGCCACGCAGGATTTAATGACTCTTTGCCGGAAATTAAAGGATACAGGCAAAAATGTCATTATCCTGAACGAGATACCAACCATTGCCTCACACTCACCACTGCGTGCCATACGCGGACAACTTTGTTTTTCTGACTCGCCAACTTCTAAAACACTGCAACAAAGTGCTGAAGAATACGCCAGAAAAAACGCCCCCTACCTGCACTGCCTTGAAAAGGTACAGGCTGCGGGGTTGTGCACTCTGTTGCATGCCGCCCAGATACACCTGGAAGATGGTCAGTTCTCTGCATGGGAAGATGGCCAGGTACTCATGCACGACAACATGCACCAGAGCTATCCCGCTGCACTGAAGACTGCAAAGGGGCTCATGCCCAAACTCCGGGAGATACTGAAGCAGTGAGCCCCAGCCCGGAGCTGCAGAACTAGTGCCGCCCATATTACCCTGAAAACCGGGATTCAGCGAGACCACTGATTCCAGAAGACTATAATCCCTAGGCGGTTACATATATGGAACTGAAGTTCCAGTCTCCAACCGTCTGGCAACCTCTCGTTTAACAAAAAACCGCCCCTGCAGCCTATCCGGCGCAGGGGCGTTTTTTTGAATCGAGTAAAATCTCTTTAGTAAGCGCGGGCCCAGAGGACGCGGCGCGTGGTGGGGCGGCCGGTAAGGATGCAGGGAGCAGCCTCGGCAGCACAGCCCATCTCACCCTGCGGAATGCAGCGGATGGAGATACGCAGGCTCTTGGCCAGGGTCTCTTCCTCCTCGGGGGTGCCATCCCACGGGCAGAGCAGCCAGTCGGCATCACCCTCACCGTTGAAATTGGCCTTCAGTTCATCCAGGCTGGAGCAGGTGCGGATGTGGCTGTCGCGGAACTCGCGCTGGCGCTGCAGCAGGGTGTTCTGGATATCCTCCAGCAGGGCGACGGCGTTCTCCACGAATTCGGACTCGGAGATAAAGCTCTTCTCGTTGCTGGCCTGGTCACGGCGGCAGAGGCATACAGAACCCTTCTCCAGGTCGCGCGGACCAATCTCCACACGCACGGGCACGCCCTTCTTAATCCAGTCCCACTTCTTGGTGCCACCGTTGATATCGCGGGTATCCACCTGCACACGCACGGGCATGCCGTGGAAGCTCATGGCGCTGAGCTTATCGGCCAGAGCCTGGCAATGGGCGATGATGGCATCCTTGGTATCCGCCTTGGGCGTTACGGGGATGATGACAATCTGCCTGGGAGCCACGCGGGGCGGGCATACCAGGCCGTCGTCATCGGAGTGAGCCATGATGAGCGTACCAATCATGCGGGTGGAAACACCCCAGGAGGTGGTCCAGGCAAACTGACGCTCGTTGTTGCGGCCTGCGAAGGAAATGTTCTGAGCCTTGGCAAAGTTCTGACCCAGGAAGTGGGAGGTACCGGCCTGAATGGCCTTGCGGTCCTGCACCATGGCCTCCACCGTGAAGGTACGCACAGCACCCGGGAAACGCTCGTGCTCGGTCTTCTCACCGGGAATCACATCCACGGCAAGCACATCGCGTTGGAATTCCTCATACACCTTGTGCATGAGTGCGGTCTCTTCCTCAGCTTCCTCGCGGGTCTCGTGGGCGGTGTGGCCTTCCTGCCACAGGAACTCAGCCGTGCGCAGGAAGATACGCGGACGCATTTCCCAGCGCATCACGTTGCACCACTGGTTCACCTTGATAGGAAGCTCGCGGTAGGACTCCAGCCAGCGGGAGAACGCAGCACCAATCACCGTCTCGGAAGTGGGGCGAATCACGTACTTATCCGTGAGCTCGCCGGAGGGAATCATGCGGGTCTTGCCGGTTTCGGGGTCCTTCACAGCCTCCAGGCGGTGGTGAGTCACCACGGCGCATTCAGTAGCAAAGCCTTCTGCGTGTTCGGCTTCCTTTTCCAGGTAAGAAACCGGGATAAGCATGGGGAAATAGGCATTCGTGTGACCGGTGCGCTTGAAGTCACCATCGAGCTGCTGCTGGATAAGTTCCCAGATAGCGTAGCCCCAGGGCTTAATGACCATGCAGCCACGAACCTCGGAATTTTCGGCAAGGTCGGCTGCCTTGATAACCTGCTGGTACCACTCGGGGAAATCCTGAGCGCGAGTGGGAGAAATAGCGTTCTGTTGTGCCATGGCGTGAATTGTATGGATTATGGTTAAAATGTCAATGAAAATCAGTACTTACTCTCGCGGTATAATTTGTGGTTGAGCACCGCAAGCAGAATCATGAAGATGGTGAGCAGCCACAGCCCCAGGGTACCGAAAGCCAGAGCAAACACCACCGCAGCCGCCAGGCTGATGGCGTGCATCTGCGGGCGGGATTTCATGAGGCCCTGCATAATCTGCCCACCATCCAGCGGAAAAATCGGCAGCAGGTTCAGCAGCGTCCACCAGCAGCTCACTTCTATCAGATAAAAGAACAGAAACATGACCAGCGGCGGATATTCCGTCACCGCCACACAAGGCATGCACCCCAGCGCAAAGCTGCTGGCAAAGAGCGAGCCCAGAATAAAATCCCCCACATACAGACAAAGCCCCAGATAGGCGATAACACCCACAGCCAGCGAGGCCAGCGGGCCGGCAGCCGTCATCACCACCCCCTGCATGCGGGTGAGGCGGGCTGTCTCATTCGTGCAGTCGCCCCCCAGCCAGGCCAGGTAAACACAGGGATACCCGCCACCAAGCCGGCGCCCCACCAGGGCGTGCCCCATCTCATGCGCCAGCAGAATAACAAAAGCCGAAACAATGAAAAGCAGCGCACTCATCAACTCCACCACGCTCGACACACAATACGCCCGGCCCAGAATGGCCAGGGTCAACCAGAGCGTGGGGTGAATACTTACCTGCACCCCGAATAGAGTGAAACGAATCATCGCCCGCCATTCTATGGCTGCGCCCTGCTCCCTGCAAGCTCACAGGCAGCCATACCCCGCATCATGACAAGGAAATTTATCACCTCGCAGTCTCGTTTCTTGCTTGCAGGGTGCTTAAGAATTATGTAATATATTGGCAATCCATGGAAGCCGAATACACAGAGGACGACATTCAAACATTAGACTGGCGCGAACACATTCGTCTGCGCCCGGGTATGTACATTGGCAAGCTGGGCGACGGCAGCATGTCCGACGACGGCCTGTACGTGCTGCTCAAGGAAGTGATAGACAACTCGATTGACGAGTTCGTAATGGGTGTCGGCAAGAAAATCATGGTCAGCATCAACAAGGAAGGCCTGTGCGAGGTGCGCGACTTCGGCCGTGGTATCCCGCTGGGCAAGCTTTACGAATGCGCCGCTAAAATCAACACCGGTGGCAAGTACGATGGCGAGGCCTTCAAGAAATCCGTGGGTCTGAACGGCGTGGGTATCAAAGCCGTGAACGCCCTTTCCGAAACCTTCGAAATTCAGGCCTACCGCGAGGGGCAGACCCGCCGCATCCAGTTCCGCGCCGGCGAGATGATTGAGGGCACCGATATCACCGAAGCCACCGACCAGCCGGACGGCACCCGCGTGGCCTTCATGGTAGACCGCACCATCTTTGCCGCAGATGCCGCCTACAACATGCAGTTTGTGGAGCGCATGTGCCGCTACTACTGCTACCTGAACACCGGCCTCACCATCAATCTGAACGGCCGTAACATCTCCTCCAAAAATGGTCTGCTTGACCTGTTGAAGGAGGAGATGAAGGAAGAACCCATCTACGCCCCCATCCATATCTCCGGCCCGGATATCGAAATTGCCATCACCCACGGCGATGACTACGGTGAGGAGTACTACTCCTTCGTGAACGGCCAGCACACCACCATGGGTGGCACCCACCAGGCTGCCTTCCGCGAAGCCATCGTCAAAACCCTGCAGGGCTACTTCAAGAAGAGCTACGAAGGCTCCGATATCCGCAACGGCATCCAGGCGGCCATCAGTCTCAAGGTCATTGAGCCCGTGTTCGAATCCCAGACCAAGACCAAGCTGGGCAGCAACACCATGGGCCCCGGCAAGGAAACCATCCGCACCTTTGTGCTCAACTTCCTCTCCCGCGAGCTGGATAACTACCTGCACCGCCACCCCGAAATCGGCGAGGCGATGGAGGAGAAAATCAAAGAGAGCGAGAAGACCCGTAAGGAAGTGGCCGGCGTGACCGGCAAAGTGGCCAAGGAACGCGCCAAGAAGGCCAAGATTCACACCCGCAAACTACGCGACTGCCGCGTGCACTACGACACCAAGCACAAACGAGCCAAGGACACCATGCTGTTCATCACCGAGGGTGACTCCGCCTCCGGTTCCATCACCACGGCACGCGATGCCGAGACCCAGGCCGTATTCTCCCTGCGCGGCAAGCCGGCAAACAGTTTCGGCATGAACCGCGCCGCCCTCTTCGAGGAAAAGCGAAACGAGGAGCTGGACTTCCTGCACCTTGCGCTCAACATTGACCGCAGCATGGAGGACCTGCGCTACAACAAGGTCATCATCGCCACTGATGCTGATGTGGACGGCATGCACATCCGCCTGCTGCTGCTCACCTTCTTCATCCAGTACTTCCCGGATCTCATCCGAGAGGGGCACCTCTTCATTCTGCAGACGCCGCTCTTCCGCGTGCGCAATAAGCAGAAGACCATTTACTGCTACTCTGAAGCCGAGCGCGACCGCGCCGTGAAGCAGCTGGGCCGCATCCCGGAAATCACCCGATTCAAGGGTCTGGGTGAAATTTCCCCTGCCGAATTCAAAGGCTTCATCGGCGAGGATATCCGGCTGGAGGAAGTAACTCTTGAAAACGCCCACAACCTCAAGGAGATTCTGCGTTTCTACATGGGTGATAACACCGATGACCGCCGCCAGTACATTGTAGACAACCTCCGCATTGAAGAAGATTTAGCCTGATACGCCCCCATGAAAATTAACAGATTCATTCTTACCCTTGCCACTGCCGCCATTCTGCCCGTCCAGGCAGAGTGGGAACCCCGCGGACTCTGCCACGTATGGACCGGCGGAGGCGCCCCGGAAGCACCGGAGGATATGCTCACCGGTGTCATCTATGACTACAACCGCAACCCGAAAGGCGAATTCTTCACCTATTCCGGCGTATACAGCAGTGAAAACACAACACCCAGACTTGGTAAAAGCCTGAAGGAAGTCCAGAAAATCCGCCACACGGGCGCTAAAAACCCTACCAACAGCCCGGATGTGCACGGCCAGTGCGCTCAGGTATTGAAGCTGCTCATGCAGGGGAAGAAAGCCATTCTGAGCAAGGTATACAAATACCCGTATCATGTGGCCGCCCCCCACATCTATATGGCTCCGACCAAAACCTCTGACCCTGTGAACATTCTGAAGGGAAAGAAAGGCGGAGATTCCGATTTCATTGCTGATACGAACACGCAGAGCACCAAGGCAACCTCCCATAAGGACCACGCCTCGTGGATTGGTGTTTTCAGGGGCACTGTCGTAGCCCCGAAGAGCATGAAATTCCGTTTCTGCGGAGCCGCAGATGACTCCATCATCGTGAATTTCAACAATGATATGGTGCTTGAAACCGGCTATGTTCACCCGGAAATCTACAAGGGTAACGGCATCAAGGACCCGGGCTGCGACTGGGAGCCGGAAGTCATCCTCAATTACCAGAAGAACCTGGCCGCCGGCAAAATTCCTGGCAGAAAGGGGTACGAGGTCATTGCGCTCCGCAGCACACCGTACACCAACAAACGCTTCAACGGCATCACCTGCGGCGCCCCCATCACTGTGGAAGAAGGGAAAGCCTATCCCATCGAAATCATCATCGCCAACAACGGAGGCACAGCCATGCACTACCTGCTCACCCAGGAACTGGGCACTGGCGGACAGGCACCGCTTCAGTTGTTCCGCACCAGCGATGCACCCGTCACCCTACCATACGGCACACGGTCCACTTCCTCAGAATACGAAGCAGGCCCCTCCTATGAGGAGGATTCGCCCATCTGGAAGGTGAAGGGCAGGAAAAGCAAAAAGGAGAAAACCAAATTCCGCAAAGTTAATTAAAAAATTTCCCCTGCCGAATTCAAGGGCTTCATCAGCGAGGATATCCGACTGGAAGAAGTAACCCTTGAAAACGCCCACAATCTCAAGGAGATTCTGCGTTTCTACATGGGTGATAACACCGATGACCGCCGCCAGTACATTGTGGACAATCTCCGCATTGAAGAAGATTTAGCCTGATAAACACCACTATGAAACTACACGCTCTTTTTCTCACTCTAGCCACCGCCGCCATGCTACCTGCCCAGGCCGAGTGGGTAAACCGAGGTCTCTGCCATGTATGGACAGGTGGCGGCACACCCGAAACACCGGAGGATATGCTCACCGGTGTCATCTATGACTACAATCGCGACCCGAAGGGTGAATATTTCACCTATTCCGGCATCTACAACAAAGAAAGCAATTCCGCCGCATTGGGAAGAAGTCTGAAGGATGCCCAGAAAATCCGCAACACAGGGGCCAAGAACCCGACCAACAGTCCCGATGTGCATGGCCAGTGTGCCCAGGTATTGAAAATGCTCATGCAGGGAAAAAACGCCATCCTGAACAAGCTGTACGTATACCCGTACCATGTGGCAGCCGCCCATATCTACATGGCCCCGGCCATAACCTCTGACCCATGCAACATTCTGAGAGGTAAAAAGGGAGGCAATTCCGATTTCATTGCCGGTGCGAACACGCAGAGCACCAAGGCGGCCTCCCATAAAAACTACGCCTCGTGGATTGGCGTTTTCAGGGGCACAGTCGTGGCCCCGAAAAGCATGAAGTTCCGATTCTGCGGTGCCGCAGATGATTCCATCATCGTGATTTTCAACAATGAGATGGTGCTTGAAACCGGCTATCTTCACCCAGGAATCTACAAGGGGAACGGCATCAAGGACCCGGGCTGCAACCGGGATCCAAAAAGCATTATCAAATACCAGAATGACCTGGCCGCCGGCAAGATTCCTGGCAGAAAGGGGTACGAAGTCATTGCGCTCCGCAGCACGCCATACACCAACAAAAGCTTCAACGGCATCACCTGCGGCGCACCCATCACTGTAGAAGAAGGGAAAGCCTATCCCATCGAAATCATCATCGCCAACGACAGCGGCCCGGCCAAGCACTACCTGCTCACCCAGGAACTGGACACTGGCGGACAGGCACCGCTTCAGTTGTTCCGCACCAGCGATGCACCCGTCACCCTACCATACGGCACACGGTCCACTTCCTCAAAATACGAAGCCGGCCCCTCCTATGAGGAGGATTCGCCCATCTGGAAGGTGAAGGGCAGGAAAAGCAAAAAGGAGAAAACCAAATTCCGCAAGGTTAATTAAAAACTCAGCGGGCTTCCCTATACAGGAAGCCCGCTCCTATTTTCAAATGATACCCGGAGTGGGAGAGCTGACGGATTATTTCCGGCCGCCGATGGTGAGCTCGCGCCAGCTGTTCAGCACTTCCGTCACAGCCGTGGCACCCACTACATTCTTAATCATATTGCCCTCCTTATCCACCACGCTGATAGCAGGGTAACCAGGCATGCCGCAACCGGGGAGGCCCTGGAACTGGGTGGCCTGCAGCTCGGCGAACATGATAGCGGGAGACTTGAGCTTCTTGGACTTCAGGTAGTTCTTACCCTCAGCCTCCGTCTTATCACCGCAGATGACAATGAGCTCCACCTTGCGGGTGCCCTTCATCTTCTTGTACTGCGCCTCAGCAACCGGCATGCACTGCTGGCAGTAGCCACACCAGCTGGCAGAATACAGATAAATGTAATATTCAGCCTTCAGATTAGGCTTGGCATTGAACACCTTGAACTTACCCAGTGCCTCCACCACCTTGGGAACGGACGGTTTTGCAGGAGCAGCCTTTTCTTCATCAGCGTCAACATCCTCCGTCTCAGCATCACCCTCTGCATCCTTTTTGGATTTCTTGTTCTTCTTATCCTTCTTGCTCTTCTTTTTCTTCTTCTTGGATTTTACAGTCTCTGATGCTTCCTCATCATCAAACTCATCCTGTGCCTGCACAGGAGATAAGGTGAGAAGGCAACCGAAGAGCAGAAGCCACAGCATGCAAAGGAATGAACGTAAACTCATGGCGGTATACTAGCAGAGTTACCACACCGTGTCAATGCCGGAAAAAAAGCCATAAACGCACGATTTACCAATGTACAATTGACTTTATCGGGCAGCAGGCTCGCGTCAGCGAGCGGAATTCAAAAGCCCGTGGAACGGGCGCCATATCATTAGCGAGTGGTGCAGCGGCGTCAGCCGCGAAACCACTCGTTTTAGTGTAAAAAGTCATTAGAACCCGTGGAACGGGTGACAGAAAGCAAGTCCTGGGAATTATGTTCGCTTGAGAATATAATCACATAATTATAAACGCTTTGTCATGAAAATGAGTTGTATGGGTGGTACCCCTTTCTGTCACCCGTTTCACGGGTTCCGATATTATTTTTACGCAATCGAGGGGTTACGCTCGCCCCGCTAAAGCGTGACGGCTCCACCCCTCGCTATTGGTATGTCGCCCGTTCCACGGGCTTCAGAATTCCGCGAG
>JAFYWX010000052.1 GCA_017546445.1 Akkermansia sp.
AGAATGCAGAATTGTGAGTTTGTGTGCGGCGGTTGCCGCACCTGTAAACAAAATTACCTGAGAAATCTCAGGTAATTTTCATTTCTTTGCGCGGCCGCCAGGCTGCGCACTAACTGCTTATTCTGCATTCTGCGTTCTGAACTCTGCATTCCTACAAATCGCCCTTTACGCGGGGCGGGGGAGAGATTGCAGTGCTGTTTTTTACGTAAAGTGTTACGATGTCGCAATTTTGGCTTGCTAAGAACTTTAGGTATGAGTAACATGCAAATGGACACATTGTGTCCATGCAAGATGCTCATGTTGCCCTGGCCGCCGGGTATGTACAGGCAGAGCCGGGCGTGAGCGTGTGTTACTCAATTCGATTCAATAACCTATATGGCTGAACATCATACACAAGGCCGGCAGGGGCAGGGCGCCCGCCGCCGCCGTAATAACAAGGGCCGTCCCTACCGCCGCCGTATGCCGCGCGCGCAGGAGACTCCGGCCCCCAAGCCCTCCCTGCTGCAGCGCATCCTTGGTTTCTTTGGCTTTGGTAAGAAGAAGAACAAGGAGGCTGACCGCAAGGATAACCGCAAGGACGAAAAGCGCAAACCTAAGGAAAACGTACGCGTGGCCAAGGGCCGCAGCAACCAGGGTGGAAACCCGGCTGCCCGCCAGGATAAGCGCCGCCGCCCGGCTTCCGTGGCTCCCACCCGCAATGGCCGCCTCTATGTGGGCAACCTTTCCTACGAGGCTTCTGAGGCTGAGTTGGAGGACCTGTTCAAGGGCTTTGGCAATGTGCGCAGCGTGGAAATCATCTACAACCCCCGCACCTACAAGAGCAAGGGCTACGCCTTTGTGGAAATGCAGATGCTGGAGGACGCCCAGCGCGCCGCCGAGGTGCTGCATGGCCAGCCCTTCATGGGGCGTGAGCTCATGGTGAGCGCTGCCAGCGAACGCCCGGAGCAGACCGAAAAGCCTGAGACAAAGGCTGAAGCGCCCGCTCCTGAGCAGCCTGCCGAGGCTCCTGCTGCTGAGTAAGGTATTCGCGATATTGCCTGTTTTCAAGCGTGCACCCATAGCGGTGCACGCTTCATTTTTATATGCAGCGGGGGGCGCGTTCAGGGTGGGGGCAGCGCCCGTGAGTTTATTTCTTCTGGGCGCTGCGCTCCAGCACCAGGCGGAACCCGATGGTGGGGCGGTGCGCGTCTGCCGGGTGCGGGGTGCGGCGGTGGGAGCTGAGCTGGCCGGGGCGGAATGAGGTGAAATCACCACCGCGGGTTACCCCGTAGCTGCGGAAATGGAAATTCTCCGGGCCGCCGTATTCGCCGCTCACCCATTCCTGCACATTGCCTGCCAAGTCATGCAGCCCCAGGGCATTAGGCGCAAAGGAACCCACCGGGGCGGTGCTGGCAAAATCATCGTGGTAGCGGGGAATCACATGGTCTGCGCGCACGCCGGGAATGGCGCTTGCATCGGCAAAGTTGCCGGTGTTGCGGGCCGGCGGCCATTTCTGCCCCCAGGGGTATTCTGCGCCGGCCGTGGCGCGCACGCGCTGGCGCTCATAGGGGCTCTGGCCGTTGCTGTCCTTGCAGCCCACCATGTGGCTCCATTCCTCATCTGTGGGCAGGCGGTAGGTATCGGTCTCCTCGATGAGCCCGTTGTTGCGCTCCTGCTGGGTGAGCCAGGCGGCAAAAGCCTCTGCCGCCGTGCGCGAGACATTGACCACCGGGTGGTGTTCGTTCTGCTCAAAATTGACAGGCTCGGGGTCGGCGGCGCCGGTTTCCTGGCAGTAGCGGCGGAAATCGGTCACGCGCACCTCTGTGGCGCCGACCAGGAGGTTGGGGCGCAGGGGGAGGAAGCGGAGGCCCAGGCTGTTAATCCACTCTGCCCCGAAATTCACCGAATGATTCGGCTGCAGGTGCAGGTTCAGCACCAGGTCTTTGGGTGAAAGCCCGCTTCGGCGCACGGTGGAGTAGCCCGGCAGGCGCACCTCCAGGAAATATGGCGCCAGCGGAATGCTGATGGATTGCATGGGGGTGATACCCAGCGGCATGCCGTTGAGCATGACACTGGCACCGGAAGGGTTGGTGTAGATGCTGACCGGTGTTTTCTGCACCAGCATGGTGCAGAGCCGGTAGCCGCATAAATCCGGGCCGGCGGCGGTGCCGGGGTCCGGGCGGGCTATCAGCGAGTGGTCGCGCCCGATGGTGCCGGCTTTCTCGCACTGCCGGGTGAGCCAGAGCGTGAATGCCCCGATGGCTTCCTGAGAGGTGAGCAGCTGGCCATCTGCCTCCTGGGCGGTGAATGGGGCGGCGGCCTGGGGCTCTGCCTGCTGGAATTCGCGGAACTGGGCGGCAGAAACCGGGGTGATGGCCTCATGAACCCCACCGGCCGGGCGGTAGTGGGTGCCCTGCGCATCGACCCAGGGCTCGCCGGTGCGGGGCGGGCGGTATGGGCGGAGCTCGCCACCCAGGGAGAGCAGCTCGCCGGGCGGGATAATGCCGCTCACGTATGAATCCGCATACCCTTCCTTGCGCAGCACAAAGGCAATGCGTTTTCCTGTATCGGCGGTGATGGGCCCGTAAGGCGTTTCATCCAGGTAGATGCCGTCCTCTGTATAGATAGAGGCACCGGCCGGCACGCTGCCGATGAAGTATTGCCCATGCTGGGGAACCGGCTCTGGTGGTGGCTCCGGGGCGGGGGGCGGTTCGGGCGGTGGTTGTTCATTTGCCAGCAGGGCATCCTTTGCTTTGTTGAGCCGCTGGGGCATATCCTGCGGCATGAGCAGATAGGTGCCGGTGCCTATGCCGCCCAGCACCAGTGTGGCAATGCCGGTGTGCGTGGCGAAGCGGCGCAGGGAGCGGTTCCGCTTGCGGCGGATGGTGGCATCATCCCGCAGCTGCTCCAGTTGTTCTGCCAGCTGCTTGGCGTTGACAATGGTATCCCGGTTTATCTGGGGGGAGGCTGCTGCGCAGATTATCTTGTTGAACTCAATCCAGCGGCGGTGGGTGGCGCCTTCCGGCAGCTCCCGGGGCAGGGAAGGGAAGTTCAGCCGATCCATGCCGGTGGACATTTCATACAGCACCTTGGCCAGGGCGTACACATCTGCACGTGGTGTGCCGGGGCCTTCCGGTGGTATATACCCCTCGGTGCCTACCATGCTGCGCTGGTTGCTGTGGGCTACCAGCCCGGCATCTGCCAGCTTGACTCGCCCGTTGATGAAGATGACATTGGTGGGTTTGACGTCCCGGTGGGTCAGCTCCTGGGCGTGCAGACCGGCCAGTGCGCGCGATAACTGGCACCCGACCTCCAGCACATAGTCCAGCGGCATGGGCCGGTTGCCGTATTGCTGCATATCGCTGAACAGCGTGCGCGGAATGTAGGATGCCGGGTCGGTGTGCGCGCCGGTGTAGGCATCGTCTGCCAGTTCCATTACATAAAAATAATAGGGGAACGGCCCGCCGTGCTGCCCGATGTGCAGGATGTGCACCAGCCCCGGTATGCCGCGGGCAATGGGCTCATAGCTCAGCACGCCGTCAAACTCGCGAATGAAGACCTGCTCATCGGCAAAATCCTCACGCCACACCACCTTCACGGCGCGGTAGGCTCCGGTTACAGAACGCGCCAGCCATACCTCGCCATAGGCCCCGGTGCCGATTTTTCGCAGAATTTCATGGTCCGGCACGCTGGGTTGGGTGCCCTCCGGGCGCAGCGATTTTCTGCGCGGTGTTCCGCGCATGCTGCGTCGGGTCGGGCTTATCGCTGTGCTATCGGGCTCCATGCGTGTGTATTATAGCATGCAATGCACCTTGGTGCAAGCTGCTTTGCGGCGCTTTTTTGAGGGGAAATTGAACTTTTTTTTGAAAAAATGCGAAAAAATGCTTGCAATTAGGGCCGGGCTGTGTTAAACTGCCCTCGCACCAATCAAAAGCGCACGTGGCGGAATTGGTAGACGCGCTAGTTTCAGGTTCTAGTGAGTAACATCGTGATGGTTCGAGTCCATTCGTGCGTATGAGGAAGAGCTCCCTGCGAGATATCGCAAGGAGCTCTTCTGCTTTTGCTGCCTGGCTGTTTGTTTGTAGTGAAAAAATGACTTTTCGATAATATCTTGTGTCAGCAAATGCGGTTAATGCTGAATATATGCTTGAAATGCACAGGGAAACGTAGTATTTAGTAGAGCACGTTATATTGATTTTTTTTGCTATGTCTGAGAATACTCGAGTTCGCGCCTCTTATACGCCTGAAGAAAAGGCAGAAATTATTCTTGCTGTGATGAATCGTAAGACAACGATTCAGAAGATTGCCAAGGAAAAAGGAATTGCCCCCACGCTGGTTTCTCTGTGGAAGAAGCAGGCAGAGGAGGCTATATTAGAGCGCTTTGTCGGCACGAAGCCTGGCCGCCGCAAGGCTGAGACTTCTCCTGAGGAAGTGAAGGGTGATTTGCGCAAGGCTCGTATTGATGCCCGTACCTCCAAAACCCGTGCCACGCGGCTTGATGTATCGCTCAGGAATGCCAAGTCCCGCATTGCGGCGCTTGAGGCAGGCGTGCGCGACCTGGCTGCAGAGATGGGTTTCAAACTGGTGAAGTCCACGCGTCCGCGCCGCAAGAAAGCATAAGCATGCCTGTTGTGAACGCTGAGAGGGCAGAGTCCTGGCTTTTGGCTGACAGGAAGCGGGGGTGAATGCCGTATATTTTATCAGCGAATAGGTGAGAGTGTCTCGGTGAGAGTCCAGGACACAATAGAATTTTACCCGATATGAAGATGAATTTAAACAGTTGGGGGGTACGTGTACGCACCCTGGGGATGGCTGCCGCAGCGGCATTGGTTTCATGCTGCTCGGTGAGTCATGCAGAGCCGGATTACGATATCATCGGTAAGCAGTTTTCGCTGGTGCTGCAGAATGCGCATTTCTCGCGTGCTCGGTTTACGCAGGATATGTACCAGCAGTTTCTGGATTGTTACCTGCAGAGCCTGGATGCACAGCATTTGTTCCTGACTCAGGAGGATGTGAATCACCTGCGGGCGCGTTATGCCTCCAGTTTTGGTGATTATCTGCTGGCAAACCAGACCACGCGACTGGCAGAAGAGCTTTATGCCTATTACAGCGAGCGCGCATTGCCCCGCATTGCCCAGGCAGAGAAGTTGCTGCAGGAATACGCAAAGCAGATGCCCGCTTTTGATTCCGACCGCATGGTGCCGCGCTCCCGGCGCAAGCTGCCGCGTGCCCGCAACGCTGCAGAGTTGGACCAGGTGTGGCGCGACCAGGTGGAGGATATGATTCTGACCGAGGTGCTGCGCCGTGAGACGCTGGCCGCCCTGGCTGAGGCCAAGGGCAAGGCGTCTCCTGTGGCCAAGGAAATGTCGGTCACGGATAAGATGCTGGCGCGTATCAAGCGCATGCGCAATGAGATTCAGGAAGCCGACCGCGAGGATATGGTTTCCTATCTGCTGAATGCCGTGGCGCATGTGTATGACCCGCACAGCGATTATATGGGTGCCCGCGAGGAGCAGCGTTTCAAGGATATGATTAAGGCCTCCATTGTGGGTATTGGTGCCAAGCTGCAGTCTGATGACGACGGCTCCACCACGATTGAAGGTATTGTGAAGGGGGGCCCTGCCGCGAAGAACGGCCAGCTTCAGCTGGGGGATCGCATTGTGGCTGTGGATAGCAAGGGCGATGATAAGTGGACCGATATCATGTTCCTGAGCATCGATAAGGTGGTAGACCTGATTCGTGGCCAGAAGGGGCAGACGGTGAAGCTGCGTGTGCAGAGCGCCAGCAGCGGCGAGGAAAAAGTTATTTCCATCGTGCGCGATGAAATCCCCATGTCTGAGGAGCTGGCCAGCGGCCGCATCATCGACCTGAAGTCGGGTGGCCGCGCGTACCGCCTGGGTGTTCTCACGCTGCCGTCGTTCTATATTGACCTGGATGATGGTGATGTGCACTGCGCTGCAGACGTGAAGAAGATTCTGCGCCGCATGATTCAGGAGAAGGTGCAGGCTGTGGTGCTTGACCTTCGCTTCAATGGAGGTGGTTCGCTGGATGAGGTGCGCAAGATGGTTGGTTTCTTCACCGGCGCAGGTCCTGTGGTTCAGGTGAAGGATTCCCGTGCCCATGTGGAGCGTCTCACGGTAAGCGGCAGACCGATGTTCAACGGCGAACTGGTGGTGCTTATCAATAAGCTGAGTGCCTCTGCCTCTGAGATTTTTGCCGGCGCTATGGCTGATTATGGTCGCGCTGTCATTGTGGGCGATGACGCCAGCTACGGCAAGGGTACGGTGCAGGTTCCCCGTGGCCTGGCAGATTATATGCCTTACTTCTCCTCCCGCGAGGGGTGCGGCATGATTAAGGTGACCACGCAGAAATTCTACCGCGTGGGTGGTGCCTCCACGCAGCTGAAGGGCGTGAGCAGTGATATTGTGCTGCCCACGGTGACGGCTGGCCTGCGCGTCGGCGAGGCAGAGCAGGATTATGCCTTGGCCTATGATGAGATTCCCCGCGCCGGTGGTTATGTGAAGAGCAGCCGCATTGCCCGTATTCTGCCGGAGCTGATGGCCCGCAGCAAAGCCCGCACAGATGCAGATAAGGATATGCAGTATACCCGCGAGGATATTGCCCGCGCCAAGGAACGCCAGGAGAAGAATGAGGTATCTCTGAATAAGGCAGTGCGCCATGCTGAGAATGCCCAGCTGATGGAGCGTAAGAAGAATATTGATGCCGAGCGCAAGGTGCGCTATGAGCAGATGGCTGCTGAGGATGAGAAGAACATGACTATCTACCGCCTGAAGCTTTCGGATGTGAAGGCTCCCAAGCTGCCGCTCGCTTCCAAGGATGATAAGAATGAGTATATGGATGAAAACGAGGACCCGGAGGATGAACTGACGGAAACGCCGGAATATCCCTCTAACCTGGACCCCGTGCTCCGCGAGGCTCTGCATATTGCCAAGGATATGGTAGATATGCCTTGAGGCTGGTAAATGAATTGCTTCCAAAGCCCGTTCCACGTCAGGAACGGGCTTTTTTCTTGCAATGCGATAATAAAATTTTATAATGCGGATATGACTGTCTTATCCCTTGTCGTGCCGTGTTATAATGAGCAGGAGGCCTTGTATCCGTTCATGCAGGAGCTCAGCCGGGTGCTTGCCGGGCTTTCTGATGTGCAGCCGGAGGTTATTCTGGTGAATGACGGCAGCGCGGATAAGACACTGCAGGTGATGCGTGAGCTGAGCGCGCAGTATGAGTGCGTGCGTTATATTTCGTTTTCCCGCAACTTTGGCAAGGAGAGCGCCATGCTGGCAGGTTTTGCTGCGGCCAAGGGCGATTATGTGGCGGTGATGGATGCCGATTTGCAGGACCCGCCCGCGCTGCTGCCGGAGATGCTGCGCGTGGTGCGAGAGGAAGGGTATGATTGCGCTGGCACCCGCCGCACCACCCGCAAGGGCGAGCCGCCCATCCGCTCTTTCTTTGCCCGCATGTTCTACCGCTTCATCAATATGATTTCCCGCACCCAGCTGGTGGATGGTGCGCGCGATTACAAGCTTCTCTCCCGCAAGGCCGTGGATGCCCTTCTTTCCATGCCGGAGTATAACCGCTTCTCCAAGGGCTTGTATGAGTGGATTGGTTTCCGCACTAAGTGGCTGGAGTTTGAGAATGTGGAGCGTGTGGCCGGGGAGACCAAGTGGTCGTTCTGGAAGCTGTTCAAGTACTCGCTGGAGGGTATCGTGGCCTTCACGACGGTGCCGCTGGCGCTGGCCTCACTCATGGGGATGCTGTGCATCGTTGTGTCCCTGCTGGTCATTGTGCTGCTTTGCGTGCGCCATGTTATCTGGAATAATCCGGTGCACGGCTGGGACTCTCTTGTCTGTATTATTGTCTTCCTTAGTGGTTTGCAGCTTTTTTGCGCGGGTATCATCGGCCAGTACCTTTCCAAGATGTACCTGGAAATCAAGCGGCGTCCGCACTATATCATTGCTGAGCAATCAGAGTAAACCACCGCGGATGAGCCCGAGCAGGGCCACGGTGCGTGCCCAGTTCTCCGGGTGGTCATCGGTCTCCGGGAAGAGGCGTCCCTCGGGGATGCGGGCATAGCGTTCTGCTGCTTTGGAGTGGCTGAGCTCGCGCAGCCCCACGCTGAAGAAACCGCCGAGCTGCAGGAACTCGCGGGCCATTTCGTGGGAGCCATTCCAGGCATGCAGCAGGAAGCGGGGTAGGGTGCCGCACTTGTGGCGCTCGCGCAGAATCTCCAGCAGTTCACCCCAGGCCTGCACGCCGTGCAGGTGCACCATGCGCTCGTGCCGGAAGGCGGCGCCCAGGTGAATGTGCAGCATGAGCCGCTGGGCCTCCAGGGTGTCGGCGTGTCTGGGGGCGGCATCCAGTCCGGTTTCACCTACGCCGGCTTCCGGGTAGCGGGTGAGCCAGTCATCCAGCTCGAAGGCGAGTTCTGCGGCATCTGCTTCATGGGCATGCCAGGGGTGAATGCCGAAGCAGGGGGTCATGCCCTCTGTGCGGGCGATGCGTTCCCAATCGCTGCGGGTGACAGCACAGATGTAGCCGCCATGCGGGCTGGGGTGGTGGGTGTGGTAATCTTTCATGTGATGATGAGGCCGTGCTCGCGGAAGCTGAAATACGGGCAGGTGTTGGTGGAGGTTTCTGTGCCGATGATGATGTGGTCCAGAATGGGGATGTGCAGTGCGCTGCCGGCCTGCAGAAGCTCGCGGGTCAGCTCGCGGTCCGGCTTGCTGGGTGTGGGGTCGCCGCTGGGGTGGTTGTGCGCCAGGATGATGGAACTGGCATTGCCGATGATGGCATCGCGGAACACATCGCGGGGGTGCACCATGGTGCGGTTGAGGGTGCCCTTGGAGATAGTGATGCGGCGTATCAGGTGACGCCGTGTATCCAGCAGGAGAACGACGAAGTTTTCCTGCTTTTCATATCGTAAATCGCCGGCAAGATATTGATAGACAGCGTTGGGGGTGCTCATGTCCGCCTTGGTGAGCTGTTCCTTGACGGCCCGGTGACCCAGCTCGAACACCGCGGCAAGTGTGGCCGCCTTGGCTGCGCCGATGCCCTTGCAGCACCGGGTGATTTCCCCGGCCTCCATGCGGCCCAGTGCGGTGAGGGAACCGGCGGCCTTCTTGAGTCGGGATGCCAGCTCCAGCACATTGCATCCCTTGATACCGGTACGAAGGAAGAGCGCAATGAGTTCCTCATCGCTCAGCGCGGCTCGCCCCTTCTGCAGAAGCTTTTCGCGCGGGCGCTCGTCTTCTGCCATATCCAGCAGTTTCGGGGTGTTGGTATCAGCGGAACCTGTCATATGTTGATTCACTATACAGGAAAGGCGCCCGCATGTGAAGCCAAATCGTTATAATTCAGATGTGTCCCATATGTTTTGCAAACGACTGAATTCTAATTTAATCATTCGTCAGATTCCTGGGCTGTTGTATAAATCGAGAACCGCCACAGGGCAGTAAGCTCTGTGGCGGTGAGTGAAATGATACCAGAGGCGATTAACGGCGACCGGGCATGGGCAGCTTGCTGCCGCGTTCCTTTTCACGGCGAATCTTCTCAAGGCGCTCCTTCTCCATGCGGGCCTTCTCAAGGCGCTCCTTTTCCATGCGGGCCTTCTCAAGGCGCTCCTTTTCCATGCGGGCCTTCTCAAGGCGTTCCTTTTCCATGCGGGCCTTCTCGAGGCGTTCCTTTTCCATGCGGGCCTTCTCAAGGCGTTCCTTTTCCATGCGGGCCTTCTCGAGGCGTTCCTTTTCCAGACGGGCCTTCTCGAGGCGTTCCTTTTCCAGACGGGCCTTCTCGAGGCGTTCCTTTTCCATGCGGGCCTTCTCAAGGCGCTCCTTTTCCATGCGGGCCTTCTCGAGGCGCTCCTTCTCCATGCGGGCCTTTTCCATGGCAGCGTTGTGCATCTGCTTGGCATCGAGACGGTCGCCCGGCTTGTTGGCCTGGATGCCATGCGGGGCCGGCTTGACAAAACCCGGTGCACCATGCGGGGCGGCTTCAGACTGGCTGCTCAGGGCAAAGCAGGCTACACAGGCAAGAACGGCAAACTTAGAGATGTTGTTTTTCATATACGTTGTTTAGTGTGATTTTGTTATGAGTGGCGGAACTTCGTGCTCCTTACACAAATGAAGCGTGTGAGCGAAATTTTTTTGTGTACAAGAATCGCATTTTTTTTTGAAAATCTTTTTCTCCGGGATGCTGCGGAGTAAAACGAAACGGGTATCTGTGCCACCAACGCCCACGAAATTCAATATTCTACATTTCTATAAATCGCTTTGTGGTGAATTATTTGCTTGCGCTGGGGGGTAGCGCAGTGTAAAATGTCCGTGGCTCGTTGTAGCCATGTGGGGCAGGAAGCACGTGATTCTGCTCCACGGAACCAAAGGAGGCAGCGGCCGGTACCGGCCTCCGGCGGTGAAGATGGAACCGGCACTTAGAAGAGAAAGAAAATAAAAATGAGTATACATTCCGTTACTTGTGCCGTTGGCACAAACCCCATCACCATTGAAACGGGCAAGCTTGCCCTTCTGGCCGATGGTGCCGTTACTGTCCGTTGTGGTGATACCGTGGTGCTGGTCACCGTAGTGAGCGCTACCAAGATTAAGGAAGGTCAGACCTTCTTCCCCCTGTCGGTGGAATACAAGGAGAAGGCCGCTGCCGCGGGTATGTTCCCCGGTGGTTACTTCAAGCGCGAAGGTCGCCCCACGGAGAAGGAAATTCTGACCTGCCGCATGACGGACCGCCCGCTGCGTCCCATGTTCCCCAAGGGCTATTTCTACGATACGCAGGTTATCTCCCTGCTGATGGCTGCCGACGGCGAGAATGAGCCGGATATCCTGAGCATCAACGGTGCTTCTGCAGCTTGTGTGATTTCTGACCTTCCCTTTGCAGAGCCCGTGGGCGCTGTGCGCGTGGGCCGCATCGATGGCGAATTCGTTATCAACCCCACCAACTCCCAGCGTCTGGAGTCTGACCTCGACCTCGTGTATGCCGGTTCCAAGGACCAGGTTATCATGATTGAAGGTTCTGCCAATGAGCTGCCGGAAGAGGACTTCATTGCCGCTCTGCACTTCGCCCAGGAGAATGTGGCCAAGATTTGCGCTGCCCAGGAAGAGCTGCGTGGTATCTGCGGCAAGCCCAAGCGCGAGTACGAGCTGACTCTGGCCAAGCCCGAGCTGCTTGAAATCGGCTACCAGGTGGCCGGTGACCGCATCGAGGACGCCATTTATGCTCCGAACAAGATTCAGCGTCAGAAGCAGGTCGGCGCTCTGCGCGCAGAGGTAGAGGTGGCCATCAAGGCTGCTTATCCCGAGGCTACAGACTTCGACGTGGAGCAGGTGTTCGAATACATTCAGAAGAAGGCTTTCCGTATCTCCATCATGGAGCAGGGCAAGCGCGCCGACGGCCGCGCCATCAAGCAGCTGCGCCCGCTGGAGGCTGAGGTGAACGTGCTGCCTCCCGTGGTGCACGGCTCCGCTCTCTTCGCCCGCGGTGAGACCAAGTCCGTGTGCCTTGCCACGCTGGCTCCCATGGAAGAGAAGCAGTACCTGGATAACTACACCGGTTCTGTGGATGAGAAGCGTTTCATCCTGCACTACAACTTCCCCCCGTTCTCTGTGGGTGAGACCGGCCGCTTCGGTGGTCAGAACCGCCGCGAGATTGGTCACGGCGCCCTGGCTGAGCGCTCCATTGCTCCCGTGATTCCGGATGAGAACGACTTCCCCTACGCCATCCGCGTGTCCTCCGAGATTATGGAATCCAACGGTTCCACCTCCATGGCTTCCGTGTGCGCCGGCACCATGTCTCTGCTGGCAGCCGGTGTGCCGCTGAAGCGCCCGGTTTCCGGTATCTCTGTGGGTCTGGTGACGGAGTTTGAGAACGAGGGTGACCGCGAGCCCAAGCGCTATGAGACGCTGCTCGACATCATCGGTTCTGAGGACTTCTACGGCGACATGGACTTCAAACTCTGCGGTTCTTCCGTGGGTGTGACCGGTTACCAGCTGGACCTCAAGCTGCCCGGTATCCCGCTGTACATTCTGGAAGACGCCATTCACCTTGCCCGCAAGGGCCGTCTGGATGTGCTCGATACCATGAATGCCTGCATCCCCGGCCCGCAGGCTATGAGCCCGAACGCCCCGCGTATCGAGTCCACCAGCATCCCGCAGGACCGCATCGGTGAGCTCATCGGCCCCGGCGGCAAGAATATCAAGGCTCTGCAGGCTGAAACCGGCACCGATATCAACATCGAGGAAGACGGCACCGTGCGCATCTATGGCAGCCGCCAGGAGGGTGTGGAGCGTGCTCTGTACCTCATCGATCGCATGTTCAAGGAGATTGAAGTGGGTGAGACCTACGAGGGTAAGATTGTATCCACCAAGGAGTTCGGTGCTTTCATGGAAGTGCTGCCCGGTAAGGATGGCCTTATCCACATCTCTGAACTGGCCGAAGGCCGCACTCAGAAGACTGAGGATGTGGTGAAGGTGGGCGATATCGTGACCGCCAAGTGCATCGGTATCGATGACAAGGGCCGCGTCAAGATGTCCATGCGCGCCGCCGCCCGCGACCGCAAGGCCAAGGAGGCTGCCGAGAAGGAGTAAAACTTCCCAAAGCTGAAAATTTCAGGCCGCTGCCCGGAGATTCGGGTGGCGGCCTTTTTTTGATTCGAGGATGGCATGGATAAAAAAAGAGTAAAAAAAGCGCGCGGCAGGGATTTTTTGATTGCTTTTCGTGGCGTTCTGGTATAGATATATTAGCGAACAGCTGCAAATTTTTACTTACACCATGTGGAAATACATCATCATCGCCGCCGTCGTGCTCTTCCTGGGGGCATGTTTCCTTTTTTATAAGACTAATGATGCTCTGACCGGGCCTGAAGGTGAGGTTGCAGCGGTCCAGTCTCAGTTTGATATGGCCAGGAAGAAGGTCGTTGATATTGAGAAGGATAAAGCTATCAAGCGCTATGCAGAGCTGCGCATGGCTTATTTCAAGCAGCAGAGCGATAAGTACAATGAGGAGCGCGCTGCCATTGAGGCTGAGGATGCTCCCTTCGATCAGGAAATTGCCAAGGCTAATGCTGACCTGGAGACCGCTGCTGCTGACTTCAAGAAGTACAACGAGGAGCTGAAGGCATTCCAGCGTAAGGCTGCAGAAGCTGCCGGTGCAGAAGATGCTGCTGATGACGACCTGCAGGTGATTGGTGAGAGTATTGCCGCCCTTGTAGAGTCGAACAATGCTCTTGAGGCTCAGGCTGCAGCTGAGGAGAAGATGACTAAGGAGCTGGAGGCTGAAACGGTGCGTACCCAGGCTATGATTGAGTCTGCCAAGAAGCTGGCTGCGGATCGTATGGCTCGTCTTTCTCCCGTGGAGCTGAAGTGCTCGGTTGTGGTGACTGACCCGACCTGGGACTATGTGATTCTTGATGCCGGTATTGATAAGGGAATCGTCATTGGTTCCCGCCTGGCAGTGATGCGTGGCGGCCAGAAGGTGTGTGAGCTGTCGGTGACTCTCGTGGAGAACAATAAGTCCAGCTGTGATGTGGTGTACAGCACCATGCGTCCCGGTGATAAGGTTCGCCTGGGTGATACGGTTGTTTCTGCTCGCGACTAATAAAAAAATGTCTACTATTGCCTAACGATATGAAAATCTCTCAACTTCTTATCTCCATTCTGGTTCTTCTGGCTGGCGGTGCTGCTATCATGTACTCCTCCGACCAGCAGAAGGTTATGGATGTCGTGATTGCTACGCACGGTGGTGGCCAGCAGGTGGAAGCCAGTAACTCCACGGGCCTGCGCAAGCTGAATCTTGATCTGGATGCCGAGCGCGGCACTGTTTCCTCTGAACGCTCTGCTGCAGTGAAGGCTGCTGAGGCTGCCCGCGTGGAGATGCGCGACAGCAAGGTGAAGCGCGATGATGCTCAGGCTCGTTTCGATGAGCACAAGTCTTCTCTGGAAGGTGTACGCAGCAAGGTGAAGGCCATGGATGCCAGCGTGGCTGAGCTGCGCCAGTCTCTGGAGAGTGCCTTGTCCAAGATTAAGGCATCAGCATCTCTGGATGTGGCTGCAGATGCAGGTTCTGATGCTGTGCTTGAGGGTATCCGTGCCATCGTGGAGCGCGAGCAGAAGAGAACTGAAGGAATTAATGAAGATTTGCTCAAGAAGCAGGCGGCTCGCAGGGAGGCTACGGAGAAGCTGGCTAAGGAGAAGGTGGAACTGAACCGCCTGACCGCCATCAATGACAAGTTCTTCACGGATTACTCCAAGAACGATGATGAATACCCCCTGCTGGCAGTGGATACCCGCTGGAAGTTTGTGGTATTCAAGGTAGGTGCAGAGAGTGGTCTGGTTGCAGGTGATGCAACTCCGCTTCTGGTGAAGCGTGGTGATGCGGTGGTGGCTCCGCTGCGTATTACCTCCATTTCCAAGGGGATGGTGATTGCAGAATATGATCCCAAGCAGCTTACGCCGGGTGTGCGCCCGGAGGTGGGCGACTGCGTGTTCCGCGTGAAGCCGGTAGGCAACTGATGTTGCCGGCAGGCAAAGCCAATATTTCTGACGCCTGCCCGTGAATGGGCAGGCGTCTTTTCTTAACATGTTATCCAATAATTCGAAAATGAAGAAGATACTTATGCTTGCGCCGCTTGCTGCGGTGTTGATGAGTGCCTGCCAGCCGCCCATGCCGCCGGTGCCGCCGAGCAATCGTACCGTGGTGGGGCCCAGGGGCTCCTCTGATGCGGTGAAACCCTGGAACAACACTACCCGCAAGGAGGGTGAGGCTGTGCTGGGGCCGCTGGGCGATATGAACCGCCGTTAATTTCTGCAGACTGTGAGACGGGCAGAGCGTGCGCGTATTGTGCTGGAAGAGCTGGAGCGGGGGATTCCCGAGCCGGAGGTTCCGCTGCACCACCGGGATGCTTTTACGCTGCTGGTGGCGGTCATGCTTTCTGCCCGCTGCACAGATGCACGGGTGAATCTGGTCACCCCGGCGCTATTTGAGCTTGCGCCGGATGCCGCCAGCATGGCAGCGCTGGAGTGGCAGCAGGTGCAGCCGCTCATTGCCACCTGTGGGCTCACGGAAATGAAAGCCCGCCGCCTGGTGGAGACAGCGCGTATTCTGGTGGAAAAATACCAGGGGCAGGTGCCGGGTTCCTTTGCTGAGCTGGAGGCGCTGCCCGGCGTGGGGCATAAGACGGCCAGTGTGGTGATGAATCAGGCCTTCGGCTACCCTGCGTTCCCTGTGGATACGCATATCTTCCGCCTTGCCCGCCGCTGGGGGCTTTCCCGTGGAAAAACGGTGGAGGCTGTGGAATCGGACTTGAAGAAATGTTTTCCCCAGAAGGTGTGGGGAAGGCTGCATCTGCAGATGGTGCTCTGGGGGCGGCAATATTGCCCGGCGCGCGGGTGTAAGCCCGCATGTGCGGTCTGTGCGCGGCTTTTGTCATAAAAAATACCCCATTTCCCCTGATTGTGCTTGACCTTTTGGGTAAAAAGTAGTTTGATTGGCGGTCATTCGCATTCACAGTCATGCTAGTTTGTCAGCTTAAATCCAAGATTCACCGTGCCATGGTAACCCGTGGCGATGTGGAGTACGAGGGCAGCATAGAGATTCCGCAGGATCTTGTGGAAGCCGCCGGCTTGTGGCCGGGGGAGAAGGTGCTGGTTGCATCGGTAACCAGTGGTAACCGTTTTGAAACCTATGTGTTGGTCGGGCCTCCTGGTACCGGGCAGATTATTGTGAACGGTGCTGCTGCCCATCTTATCGGCAAGGGCGAGCGCATCATCATCATGAGTTTTGCCTGGGATGATAAGCCTATCACCCCCAAGCGTGTCATCTGCAATGAATTGAATGAAATTATTGCCTGATTCCTTTACAAACCTTTATAACTAAGATATAATCCCGCCATGCTTAACGCCGCTATTTACATTGTTTTCGCCCTGCTTCTGATTGTCTGTGCTCTGCTTCTTCTGGTTGTGCTCATGCAGCGCCCGAAGCAGGAAGGTCTTGGTGCCGCATTCGGTGCTCAGATGACTGACCAGGCTTTCGGTGCCCAGACCACCAATGTGCTCAAGAAGGGCACGGTGCTGTTCGGCACGCTGTTCATGGTGCTTTGCTTCGTGCTGGCTGTGCTCATGAACGCCCGCTTCCAGAATGAGAAGTCTGACCTGAATGTGAAGCAGGTGGAGGCTCCGGTGACGGCTCCTGCAGCTGCTGAGGCTCCTGCCGCCCCGGTGGAGAACCTGGAGAACCTGACCCCCGCTCCCGCTGCTGAGGGTGAAGGCCCTGTGCCTGCTCCCACGCCGGCTGTGGACGCAGCCCCGGCTGAACAGCCTGCCGCCTGAACCCGGAACCGACAAAGGCCATGCAGTTCGGTAGCACTACAGAGTTGAATGCCGAGGCTGCAAATGCCACGGTGCAGGGTACTTTGCTGGCACAGGTGACCCAGAAAACCACCCGTACCACAAAGACCGGCAAACCTTTTCTTGAAATCGTGCTGGCAGATGCTGCCGGCACGGTTTCGTTTAAAATCTGGGAAACGTCTCCCTGGTATCTGGATTTTGACCAGCTGGAGGTGCCCTCTGCCGTGGCGGTGACCGGGCAGTGGCAGCTCAGCCAGTATGGCATGGAGCTGGGGGATGCTTACCTGCGCCCGCTGTCTCCGGAGGAGGAAGAACAGGTGCTGACCGGCAGTCCGGAGCTGGTGGCGCGCCAGCAGGCAGATTGGGAGGCTATCTGTGCCTATGTCTCCAGCATGAAAGACCCGCGTCTGGCAGGGGTGTGCAGCCTGTTCCTGCAGCAGCAGGAGAAACGCTTCCGCCGCGCGGCTGCTGCCCGCAATTTTCACCATGCCCGCCGCGGTGGCCTGGTGGAGCATATTGCCAGCGTGATGCGCGTGGCCGATGCGCTCTGCAGCGTGTACCCGGAGCGCCTGAACCGCGATTTGGTGCTGGCGGGCGCCTTGCTGCATGATTGCGGCAAGATTGTGGAAAATGACTACGAGGAGCACAGCCTGGAGATGCCGTATTCAGAAGCCGGCGAATTGCTGGGGCATATCCCCGTGGGGCTGGAGATTATCAATAAACTCTGGCGGGATTTGATGACCCCGGAGCGCCGGGCTGAATGGAAGCCGCTGCATCCTGCCTCGGAGCAGGTGCGCCTGCATCTGCTGCATCTGGTGGCTTCTCACCACGGTCTGCTGGAGTATGGCTCCCCGGTGCTGCCGAAGGTACCGGAGGCGCTGATTCTGCACCATGCAGATAATGTGGATGCCAAGATGGAGATGTTCCGCGCGACATACGAGGGCGCTTCCATGCTGGGGGAACGCGTGGTGCAGCGTAAATCTCCCATGCAGACGAATGTGGTGCTGCCTTTGCCGGCTGTGCAGTTATGATGGAGGCGTGTCTGAGCCTTGTGCTGCTGGGGGTGTTGCTGCTGGTATCGCAGCTGAGCCCCGGGCCTGATGTGTTCTTTGTGTTCCGCACGGCTCTGGCTCAGGGATTCCGGGCCGGTGGTGCCGTGGGAAGCGGCATTTCTGCGGGCTTTCTGATTCAGGCCTCGCTGGTGGCCTGGGTGGGCGGCTGGCTGATGGCGCAGCCTTGGAGCCAGTATGTGCTGTATGCTGCAGCCGTGTGGTTGCTTTACCTGGCCTGGCGTATTTTTCCGCGCCGTGTGGTGCAGGTGGAGCAGGGGGTGCTGGAAACACAGGCCCGTGAGAAACTGTCTGCGCTCTTTGCCCAGGGTTTTCTCTGCAATATCCTGAATCCGAAATGTACGCTCTTTATCTGCGGGCTGGCTATCGGCCCGCTGGAGCAATTCGGCAGTTCCTTTGCCTGGTATGCCCCTGCGCTGGTGCTGGTGCTTACCGGCTCCGGCCTGCTGGGCTGGGGGATGTGGAGTGCGCTGCTGCAGTGGCGCCCGGTGCGGTATTTCTACCTGCGCCATACCACGGCCATTGATGCCGTATTTGCCATTCTGCTGGGAATTTTTGCGCTGGCACTGCTGCTGCCGCAGTAGAATTTGGTATTCTGCGCTGATTGGTGCTTGCTTTTTGGGGGCTGATGCGGTAGAGTAATGCCGCAAAGACGTTATTGCGCATATGAACGATATTATCACGACAGCATGCAAGTTCGTCACGTCCTCTATCGGTCGCAAGATTCTTGTGGCCCTTACTGGTGCGTGTCTCCTCCTGTTCCTCGTGGGGCATCTGGCCGGTAACATGACCATCTACGGTGGTGATCCTGCCAATGGCGAGCCCTCCTGGATTAATGCCTACGCCGTAGGTCTGCACTCTATGCCCGCCTGGCTGCTCATGGCTATCCGCCTTGGCCTGGCCGTAGTGCTCCTCATCCACGTGGTGCTCACTCTGGCTCTGAAGATTGAGAACGTGAATGCCCGCACTCAGTACCAGAAGGAAGGTACCCTCAAGGCTACCCTCGCTTCCCGTACCATGGTGCTGACCGGTATCATGATTTTCTGCTTCCTGCTGTTCCACCTGTGGCAGCTCACAGTGAACGGTGACCCCGCAGATTGCTATGGCCACATTGTTGCCGCTTTCTCCAATGTGTGGTGCTCTGTGTTCTATATCGTGGCTATCTGCTGCCTGTTCATGCACGTACGCCATGGTCTGCAGTCTGTGTTCCAGACGCTCGGCCTTTCCACCCGCAAGGTGCGCCCGCTCTACAACATCATCTCCGTGCTCTTCGGCCTGGTGGTTTGCGGCGCTTTCATCTCCATCCCGGTGGCCGTTCTCTGCGGCATCCTCAAGTAATCCCTTTCCCATTCATAGACACTTATGAAAGATATTAAGTTTCCTGTAAGCGACTACATGCCGGATTCCTGCATTCCGGATGGCCCCATTGCTGAGAAGTGGACCAAGTACAAGCGCGAAGCCAAGCTCATCAACCCCAACAACCGCCGTAAGTACACGGTGCTCGTGGTGGGTTCCGGTCTGGCTGGTGGCGCTGCTGCTGCCACGCTGGCTGAGCTGGGCTACAATGTACACTGCTTCTGCTACCAGGACAGCCCCCGCCGCGCTCACTCCATCGCTGCTCAGGGTGGTATCAACGCTGCTCACAACTACCAGAACGACGGTGACTCCGTGTACCGTCTCTTCTACGACACCGTGAAGGGTGGCGACTTCCGCGCCCGCGAAGCCAACGTGTATCGTCTGGCTGAGGTGTCCTGCAACATCATCAACCAGTGCGTGGCTCAGGGCGTTCCCTTCGGTCGCGAATACGGTGGTCTGCTCGATAACCGCTCCTTCGGTGGTTCCCAGCTCAAGCGTACCTTCTACAGCCGCGGTCAGACCGGCCAGCAGCTGCTCCTGGGTGCCTACCAGGCCATGGAGAAGGAAATCGGCAAGGGCCACATCCAGATGCACCCCCGCACCGAAATGATGGACCTGGTGGTGGTCGATGGCCACGCCAAGGGTATCGTGGTGCGCGATATGGTGACTGGCGAAATCAAGAGCTATGCCGGTGATACCGTGCTGCTCGCCACCGGTGGTTATGGCCGCGTGTTCTTCCTTTCCACCAACGCCATGGGCTGCAACGTGGGCGCTGCCTGCGCCTGCTGGAAGAAGGGTGCCTACTTTGCCAACCCCTGCTTCACCCAGATTCACCCCACCTGCATTCCCGTGAAGGGCGACTACCAGAGCAAGCTGACCCTCATGTCCGAGTCTCTGCGTAACGACGGCCGTATCTGGGTGCCCAAGAGCCGTGAGGTGGCTGCCAAGATTCGTCGTGGCGAGATGAAGCCCTCCGACGTGGCTGAGGGTGACCGCGACTACTATCTGGAGCGCAAGTACCCCTCCTTCGGTAACCTGGCCCCGCGTGACATTTCCTCCCGCGCAGCCAAGGAAGCCTGCGACGACGAGCGTGGTGTGGCAAACACCGGCCGCGGCGTGTTCCTTGACTTCAAGGACGCCATCAACCGCATGGGCAAGGAGTGGATTGACGGCCAGTACGGCAACCTCTTCGAAATGTATGAGGAGATTACCGACGTGGATCCCCACGAGCAGCCGATGATGATTTATCCCGCTTCTCACTACACCATGGGTGGTCTGTGGGTGGACTACAACCTGATGTCCTCCATCCCCGGTCTGCACGTGCTCGGTGAGGCTAACTTCTCTGACCACGGTGCCAACCGTCTGGGTGCTTCTGCCCTCATGCAGGGCCTGTCCGACGGCTACTTCGTGATTTCTGCCACGCTGCCGACCTACCTGACCACTCAGAAGCCCGGCTCTGTGACCACCGCCGCTCCCGAATTCAAGGAAGCTGAGGATGCAGTGAAGGCCCGCATCAAGAAGATGATGGACGTGCAGGGCACCAAGAGCCCCGACGAAATCCACCGCGAGCTCGGTAAGCTGGTGTGGGAGGACGTAGGCATGGGCCGCACCAAGGAATCCCTCATGGATGCCATCGAGAAGATTCCCGCCATCCGCGAGGAATTCTGGACCAACGTGAAGGTTGTGGGTAGCACCGAAGGTGTGAACCAGGAACTGGAGAAGGCCTGGCGTGTGGCTGCATTCCTCGATTTCGCCGAGGTGCTGTGCTACGACGCTCTGAACCGTGAGGAATCCTGCGGCGCTCACTTCCGTCTTGAGCACCAGCTGGCCGACGGTGAAGCCAAGCGCGACGACGAGAACTTCGCCTACGTTGCCTGCTGGGAATACAAGGGTACGGATGAGCTGCCGGTTCTGCACAAGGAGCCGCTTACCTTTGACACCGTGCACCTGGCCATCCGTTCCTACAAGTAAAGATAACCTCATTCCAACCTTTTAAGATTATATAATTATGGCTAATCTCAATCTTACGCTCAAGGTCTGGCGCCAGGAGAATGCTCAGGCTCAGGGCCGCATTGAAACTTACAAGGCTAAGAACATCCCGGATGAGGCTTCTTTCCTTGAAATGCTTGACATCGTGAACGAGGAGCTCGTGCACGAGGGTAAGGAACCCATCGTGTTCGACCACGACTGCCGCGAAGGTATCTGCGGTATGTGCTCCCTCACCATCAACGGTGTGCCGCACGGCGGCAAGAAGGTGACCACCTGCCAGTTGCACATGCGCCAGTTCAAGGATGGTGACACCATCTGGATCGAGCCCTTCCGCGCCCAGGCTTTCCCGCTGCTGCGCGACCTTATGGTGGATCGTACCGCTCTGGACAACATCATCGCTGCCGGTGGTTTCGTGGACATCCGCACGGGTTCTGCCCCGAACGCCAACAACATGCCGGTGCGCAAGAAGACGGCTGATGCCGCTTTCGACGCCGCTGCATGCGTGGGCTGTGGTGCCTGCGTGGCCAGCTGCAAGAACAGCTCTGCTATGCTCTTCACCTCTGCCAAGGCCGCTCACCTGAACCTGCTGCCCCAGGGCCAGCCGGAGAAGAACAAGCGCGTTCTTGCCATGGTGCGCCAGATGGATGCCCTCGGTTTCGGTAACTGCACCAACCAGTACGAGTGCGAAGCCGCTTGCCCGAAGGGTATTTCCGTGGATAACATTGCCAAGCTTAACCGCGACTACATGATTGCCTGCGCCGCTGAGGCTGTGGGTGTGTTCGCCTGATAGCTGGTCATTTGTATCATTAGCGTCTTAGAAACCCGCCGGAGATTAGTCTCCGGCGGGTTTTTCATCTTGCTTATGTGTGTGGAAACAAGTATACTGGTGCACGCGTATGAAGTTCTACATCGTTACCCCTACATTCAATGCATTATCTTGGTTAGAGCGCTGTGTGCGCTCAGTGGCAGACCAGGCTGGGGCTGGGGTAGAGGTGCACCACCATGTGCAGGATGGTGGCTCGGGCGATGGAACTCCTGCCTGGCTGGAGGCCTGGCAGCGCGAGCACCAGGATATTCCCGGCTATACATTCACATATGAAAGCGGCAGGGATGCCGGTATGTATGATGCCATAAATCTCGCCTGGGAGAAAATGCCCTCAGATGCCTCTGTTACGGCGCATCTGAATAGTGATGAACAGTACCTGCCCGGCGCGCTGAAGGGCGTTGCTGCAGCGTTTGAGACGCATGCGCGGGCAGAAATCGTGCTGGGTACCTACGTTATCGTGGATGCTGACAGCCGCTACATCTGCCACCGCCGCCCGGTGCAGCCGGCGCGCTGGCGCAGCCAGACGGTGTGTGAGATTATCACCTGTTCCTGCTTTCACCGGGCAGATGCTTTCCGGCGCCATGGAATCCGCTTTGATACGCGGTATCGTGCTCTGGCGGATCTGGTGTTCTACCGTGATATTGTCAATAGCAAGCCTTGCTTCTGCGTGCAGGCAGGGCTTGTTACCAGTTCGTTTACCGTGACCGGGGATAATCTGGCGTGGACGGACCGCTCCCAGCGGGAGTGGGATAATGAGATGAAGTCGTTGCCTTGGTATGTTTCCGGCCGCCACGGTATCGCCTACCGGGTCAATAACCTGCTGAGGCGTATTGCTGATGCGCGTTGCGAGGCGCCGCATTCCTATTCTATCTACATGCCTGGTGGAGAAACGCGGGAGGAGCGGGCGATTAAATGCCCCACCGCCCATTGGGGCATGCGGACTGTTTCGTCTGAGCCCTGAGTTATCTGCCAGAATCGCCGTAAAGCAGCATGCCAGCAAGCGGAAGTTTCCTGGTCACCCTGTAGATAAGGTAGGAAAGCAGGAAGGCAAGGAGGGAAAGCGGCAGGATGACCCATACCTGGGAGAAAACAGGTGGGAAGTTGAAGCGGTTTGCCACTGTGCAGAGGACTGCCTGCACCACGTAGATGCCCAGTGAGGCCAGCCCGAATCTGGCTGTGTATTTCAGGGCGGCGCAATGGTGTACCAGAGCCAGGAAGACCGCCCCGCTGGCAATGGCTGCCACGATGCGGAAAAGGGCAATGAACAAGGACTCTGCAGAGAAAGTGAGCGGGGCGAGGTAGATATACCAGTTATCCCTGTACAGGAAAAAGACTGCAACTGATGGGATGATGGCCCAGAACCACCGGGCGTTAATCTGTGTGCGGGAGAATCCCTTGTGCCTGGCGTACATGCCGAGCACATAGAAAGGCCAGGAGATGCTGATGTAATCGGCATAGGGAATATACTTCCGCAGCAGAATGCAGGTAACAACAGGCAGGAGCAGGGTAACGGCCCGCCAGACCAGATGAGGCAGGGTCATGAGCAGGTGCCCGAATATCTGGCATTCAAGCAGGCTCCACAGGAACCAGAGGCACACGTAGCAGTTGAGCGCCCTGGACATGCTTACAGGCTGCTTGCAGAGCAGGAGAATAAGCTGGAGCGTGCCCATGCTCAGGATGGGCAGAAGGAGCCGCAGGCTGGTTTTGCCGAGCCCCTTCCACCCTCTTTTCCTGATACTGCCCAATGCAAAGTAACCACTGATGAAGAAGAAGACAGGAATGTGGAATAAGTAGATAGCCTTAAAGAGCGGATGCGAGAAAAAAGAATCCTGTGCTACGGCCTGGATGGTGTGCCCCAGAATGACCATCCACATCAGGATAGCCTTGGTAATATCCCAGAAGTCATCGCGGGCGGTCGCGCTCATTATTTGGAAACAGCTTCCTGATACAGGGTGTTCAGCGCCTGCATCTTGGCCTCCCAGGTGTACTGCTTGCAGCGCTCCTGGGCGCCGGCAGAGAGCCTGCTGCGCTCCTCCTCATGGGTGGCAAGGTAATCCAGGTGACTGGCGTAATCTGCAATGACCTGAGCGTGGGAGTTGATGGGAATCTTGATGCCGCAGGTCTCGTTGATGACGCTGGAGAAGCCGCAGTGGTCAAGCGCGATGATGGGCAGCCCGTAGCGGAAGGCCTCGAATACCACAGTGGATGTGTCTTCGCGCACGCTGGTGATGCAGAATACATGGCTGCTGCTCATGATGCGGAAGGCTTCATCCCGGGGCACGAAACCGTGGAAGGTGACAACATCGTCCAGCCCAAGTTTGTGTGCCAGCTGTTTCCACGCCTCCATGCGGGGGCCTTTGCTGAGCACGTGCAGCTCCATTTTCTCTTTGCACAAGGGCAGGGCATGCAGCAGCAAATCCAGGGCCTTGCGGGGAATATGCTCACCCGCCCAGCAGATGCGAAGCCGTGTGCCGGGTTCGTGGGGCGGGCTGCAGAATTGCTGGTGGCCGGTTTCAAGACCCACCTCGTTCATGAGTACGGCCTGGCGTCCCCAGAAACGGTCAATCTCCTCCATGGCCTTGGTGGTGCTGGTCAGGATGGATGCAGAATGCCTGGCAGCCGCCCGGGCAGAGCGCCCCCAGCGCTTCTGAATGCCGTTGAGGATGTTTCGGATGCCGAAATGAAGGGCACCGCCTAAGCCCAGGCAGCGAAGCAGACACCAGGGGGTGTCTGTGAAGCCGCCGAGCGGCCCCCAGATAAAGGGCTTGCCGAGTTTCCACAGGAAACCGGGCTCCCGGAAGCCGGAGATGGTCACCTGGTGAACAATATCAAAATTCTCCTTCTTGTCCAGTTCAACGGCCAGTTTGTAGGCTTTGCGGTGCCAGGCCCGGTAGAACCAGTAATAGCTGGGCGGCCATATTTTACGCAGCGTGTCGTGGTGAGTGCGGGGCACAAAATGGAACGTGATGTTCTGCACCGCCTCCGGGTGTTCTGCGGCGTAGCGGGTCAGGGTTTCCTCGAACTCCCCTTTTTCCACGATGGCGTGCACATCATGGTGTCTGGCAATATTGCTCACAAAGTTCCAGCCCATGCCGGGTTCTGAGCCATAGCCGGGGTCGCAGGCATAACAGCCCAGCAATACTTTTAATCTGCCGTTTTTCATGAGGTGCGCCCTTAGTCTACCAGCATGTGTGGTATCCGTCAATAAAAAAGCCCGGAGACATGCGGCCTCCGGGCTTTTTGCGAGGGTGAAAATGGCTTACATGGTCATGCCGCCGTCTACCACGAGCACCTGGCCGGTAATGTAGCGGGCGTCATCAGACGCAAGGAAGGTGGCAGCTGCGGCGATATCCTCCGGCTTGCCGAGGTCGCCCAGCGGGATGCGGGAGAGCAGGGCCTCGCGTGCCTTCTCGGGAATGGCGTCGGTCATATCCGTTACGATAAAGCCGGGGGCGATGGCGTTCACTGTCACCTTGCGGCTGGCGATTTCCTGAGCCATGGACTTGGTGAAGCCGATGACGCCGGCCTTGGAGGCGGAGTAGTTGCTCTGGCCCACGTTGCCGGTAAGGCCTACAATGGAGCTGATGTTGATGATGCGGCCGGCGGGGCTCTTCATGAGGGTGCGCTGCAGGGCCTTCACAAAGAGGAATACGCTCTTGAGGTTGGTGGTGAGCACGGCGTCCCAGTCGCTCTCTTTCATGCGCATGAGCAGCCCGTCCTTGGTGATGCCGGCGTTGTTCACCAGAATGTCGATGGTGGGGTATTCAGCCAGGATTTCCTTGATGCAGGTGTCTACAGCGGCGGCATCGGCCACATCGCAGGGGAAAGCCTTGCAGCTGTCCGGGAATTCGGCGTTGATGGCATCTGCAGCGCTGCCGCAGGAGCCGGGATTGCGGGAGATGAGAATGACCTTGGCTCCCTCAGCCGCGAAGCTGCGGGCGATGGCCTGACCAATGCCGCGGCCGGCGCCGGTCACAATAGCGGTTTTACCTGCAAGTTTGTTCATAGTACAATTATAGTATCGGAAAGCTAGAGCTAAATCAAGAAAAAACGGCGCGCTTCCGAAGGGAAACGCGCCGTTGAAGAGTTACATGTTTATCTGGAACAGCGGCTTGTTGTTGTTCGCCGGGTTCAGAATGGCAAATGCCTCGCGGTGGATGGAGGGGTCGCTTCGGAAGATGAGGCGGCCGGCGCACTGGCGCTCCAGCTCCATGAGCAGCTTGGCATCCTCATTCTTGAAGCGGCTGAGCACATCGCTGTTCACCACCACAATCATATCGCCCACGTTGTCGCGGTAGCGCATGATGGTGGCTTTCAGCTGGCGCTGAATCTCCACGCTCATGGTCATCACGCTCTTCACGCGGCCGCGACCGTGGCAGTACGGGCAGTGGTCGTTCACGTAGTCCAGCAGCGATTCGTTGATGCGTTGGCGGGTCATCTCCATGAGGCCAATCGGGGTAATCTGCATCACCTGAGTCTTTGCCTTGTCGCGCTTCAGGGCGTCCTTCATGGCCTTGTACACGGCCATCTGGTCCTTGCGGTGGCGCATATCGATGAAGTCAACCACCACGAGACCGCCGATATTGCGCAGGCGCAGCTGGCGTGCAATTTCGCGGGCGGATTCCAGGTTGGTCTCCAGGATGGTCTTGTCCAGATCCTTGTTGCCCTTGTTTCGGCCGGTGTTGATATCGATGGCGATGAGGGCTTCCGTTTCATCGATAACCAGATAACCGCCGCAGGGCAGCAGCACCTGGCGCTGGAAGGCCTCGTTAATCTGCTTCTCGATACCCAGTTCCTCGAAAATCGGCTGGCGGTACTGGTGGTACTGAATGTGGCGCTTGGAGCGGCGGGAAATCTTGCCGGCAATCTCCTGCATGCGCTGGGTGGTCTCCAGGTTATCGCACACGATGTTGTCCACATTGTCTGTCAGGAAGTCGCGGGCGGTGCGCTCAATGAGGTCCGGCTCGCGGTAGACGCACATGGGGGCAGGGTTGGTGGCAAATTTCTCTTCCACCTCGCGCCACTGGGTCAGCAGCATGGCGAGGTCGCGCACGAAATGGCGGAAGCGCTGGCCCTGAGCCACCGTGCGCATGATGATGCCCATGCCCTCCGGCACGTTGAGCTTCTGCACAATCTGGCGCAGGCGCTGGCGTTCCTTCGGATCATCAATCTTGCGGGAAATACCGAACTGATCCGTGAAGGGCATCAGCACGATATAGCGGCCGGCCAGGGAGATGTTGGTGGTCACGCGCGGCCCCTTGGAAGAGATGGGACCCTTGGTTACCTGCACCATAATCTCGGAACCGATGGGGTAGATATCCGGGATATCCTTGCTGGTAATCTTCTTCTGCTTCTTGCGGGGGCGGCCTTCGCGCTGAATCTCCTCCAGGGAGGAGTCCAGAGCCAGGGGCAGGGCATCCCAGAAGTGCAGGAAAGCGTTCTTCTCGTAGCCGATATCCACGAACATGGCCTTGAGACCCGGTTCGATATTCTTGACGCGGCCCTTGAAGATGCCGCCCACAATGTTGTCTTCGCCTTCACGCTCAATGCTGTATTCCTCCAGCACGCCGTCCTCAAGCAAGGCTACGCGGCGCTCCAGTTTTTCTGAGTTGATGACGATAGTAGTGCCCTCCCTCGGGTTGCACTGGCCGAACCCGAGAAAGTGTTTAACAGTGTTAATCATTTTGGAAATAAAAGACAAAGTTTTAGGTTGAGGTTGGAGTTATCACCTGATTTAGATGGGGGGGGGAGAGAGTGCTGGTCTCCTTGTTTCTTACCAAGCCGTGCAGCGGCCCCGCAAGTGGTGCGGTGCCGGGCCGGGGTGGGGATGAAACGCAGGAGGTGCAGCGGGGCCGTTGTCTTTGTCAGCGGTCGGGCTTACTCCTCTTCAAACACATCATCGTTCTCCTGAAGATACTTGCCTGTGCCTTCTGCCACAGCGCTCAGCGGGTCTTCAGAAATCATGATGGGCAGACCTGTCTGCTCGTGCAACAGGTCACTGAGCCCACGCAGCAATGCGCCGCCGCCGGCCACGGTGATACCGCGGTCATACAGGTCACTTGCCAGCTCGGGCGGGCAGTGATCCAGGGTCTGGCGGATAGCGCTCACGATGATATCGAGCTTATCCTGCAGCGCTTCGCGAATTTCTTCGGAGCGCACGGTTACGGTCTTGGGCAGACCGGTTCCGCGGTCGCGGCCCTTTACCTCCATCTGCAGCTCCTGCTGCAGCGGGTGGGCAGAGCCTACGCGGATTTTGATTTCTTCCGCCGTGCGGGGGCCGACCAGCAGGTTGTGGGCGGCCAGCATGTGGCGGGTGATGGTTTCATCCAGAGCATCGCCGCCGCACTTTTCGGATTGGCTGTATACGATGCCGGACAGGGAAATGATGGCAACTTCCGTGGTGCCGCCGCCGATGTCAACAATCATGCTGCCAACGGGTTCTGTCACCGGAAGCCCCACGCCGATGGCTGCGGCCATGGGCTCCTCAATGAGCTGAACCCTGATGGCGCCTGCTTCATAGGCGGATTCTTCGATGGCGTGGCGTTCCACTTCGGTAATGCCGGAAGGGTGTGCGATAAGGATACGCGGCCCGCGGAGACTGCGGCGCTGGCAGGCGCGTTTGATAAAGTAGCGCAGCATGTTGTGCGCCACCTCGAAGTCGGCGATAACGCCTTCCTTGAGCGGGCGGATAGCCACCACGCTGCCGGGGGTGCGCCCCACCATGCGCTTGGCTTCCTCGCCCACGGCCTTCACTTTGTCGCCCTTCATGGCGACAACGGAAGGCTCGCGCAGCACAACGCCTTGGTCCTTAATGTAGACCAGGGTGTTGGCTGTGCCCAGGTCAATCCCGATATCGTACGAGAAAAGACGGGCGATTTTCTTAAAAATTTGCATATGTGAAAAAAGTTATCTGATATAGAGGGTGATACGGTGCGTGCCTTTCTTTCCATCTGGGCAGTCCTCCTTTTCAGGGGAATGAACCGTTGATATCCCGATGGTCATGGGGCTTTGTGCATGAGTTGTCACCATAACCCACCCACGGCGAGTATAGAATTGCGGCGGTGGTGAGTCAAGGAAATAATGGCTTGCTGACGGGGATTCAGGGCACAAAGACTGGTTAGAAAATTATATGAAAATAACAAGGCCTGCAGCGTTATACTGCAGGCCTTGTTTAGAGAGATGAAGGCTGGCTTTTTACTCGCCCATGATGGAAAGTTCCTGCTTGCGCTTTTCGATTTCTGCGTTAAGGCGTGCGCGAGCCTCGGTCTGGGTGGTTTCGGCTGCCTGCTCCTGTAGCTTCTTGATTTCCCTGAGTAAGCGGGCCTGTTTTGCGAGCAGTGATTCGCCTGTTTTCTGGAGTTGCTGCAGTTCCTGCATTTTTGCTGTCTCCTGGGCTTTCAGTTGCTCCAGCTGGCGTTTTGCTTCAGCCTCGCTCCAGCCAAAGAGCCCCCCTTGGCGGGGATCTCCTGTGACATTGCCGCAGGAGCAGAGCATGGCTGCAGTTGCTGTAAGACTGATGATGTGGAAAAGGCGGGTATTCATGATGGTTGTCTGGTTTTAGTTGGAATTGAAAGGTTATCAGATGTAGTTATTCAGGTCAGCAGAAGCCTGGGAGAGCTTCTTACGCTCGTTTTTCAGAGCCTTGATTTTTTCGCGCAACTTGGCTGCGGATTCGCCATCGGCAGATTGAGTGGCAATCTGGGCGCTGTTGATGTGCTGGTCAAGCAGGGAGAGGTTGTCCTGGAGTTCTTTCTGGAGCCTGGGCTGCTGGATTGCAGGAATTTTTACTTTTGTAGCCTGAAGCAGCTCGATGGCGGTCTGAAGCTGGGTGTTGTATAGATTGGCAGAGTTGATTTGCGAATCTATAGCCGCGATGTTGGCCTGAATGTAGTCCTCTGTTCGTGCGTAGGCTTCTTTGGTCTTGGCTACTTTATAACCGTAGAACGTGCCGGTAAGTAAGCCGGATCCGGTGCCGATGAGGACGCCAATCAGCGTTCCCTTGCTGTTTTTCTTAATCAGGTAGCCAATCAGGGCGCCTACTGCTGCGCCAGCAAAGGCTCCTGTTACGCCTGCCTCTATCTGAGTGCGCAGCGAGTCTGACATGCTGCTGCATGAGGGGACAGAGGCGGTGAGTATGCTCAGCGCAGAGACAGCGGCAATGCTGCGGAGGAATGTTGATTGTCTGGGGATAATTGTCGTCATGATGTGTCGAGGTGATGTATGAAGGGGATTCAGAAAATGCCTGGGGTTATTCAATGGCGTAAAATTCCGTTTTATCCTTGTAGGGGAAAGCGCTGAATCCGGGCGAAAGCGGAACAAGTGCCCGGGTGTTGGTAACCTCCTGCATTTCATGAATCCGGCCTGATTTGTGGATGGTGAGGCTCAGGAGTTTATAGCCGTGCTGCTCCTTGCCTGCATTGTCATCGAACAAGAATTCGGCGGAAATCTGGATGGTGTTCTTCTTTACGCCAACGCTCTTGATGGCGTAGTATCTGGTGGGGAATTTTTCCTGCAGCGTCATCAACATGGCAGACATTTCCTGAGGTGTTCGCTGCTTTTTTGTGTTCTGGATGTAGACGGATTCCGAATAAATCGGTTCGAACTCCCGGATGAGAGCGTAGTTTGCCGTAATCTGCTCAAAATACTGGCAGACAATCCAGTGTATGAAATCCGGGTTCAGTTGCTGGTTATTCAGAAAGGCCTGGCTCTGGTGCTCCTGGAGGTCCTGCGTCATGGCGTCGGCTTGTTCGCCGGAGGTCTCTTCGAAGGAAATCTGAATGCTGTATTCGTTTTCAGTCAGGTCACCATCGTTGTCCTGGGGGGATTCCCAGCCTCTGATGACACCGTGATAAACACCTCTTCTGTTGTGCGTGAAATGAATGTTGAACTCAGCATCGCATCCTTCCTCTGCTGCGTTAAAGGGTGCGTTGAAATTAAAATCGGTAATGCCTGATTCCTGATTACCCGGTTTTTTAAAGCTGTAGCAGAGATATGCTTTTGAGGTGGGCTTGCCTTCCTGCTGTTTGTATCCGTATTCAAAATCAACGATTACGGCGTCATCGAATCCTTCTGCAATGAGGGCAGGTGCGGGGAGCCCCAGTTCGTTGTGGAATTCCTGGCTGCATTCACCGACAGGAAGCAATTTGCCTGTGCGTATTACGCGTCGGTACGGAGTTTTTGACCTTGAGGTGTTTTCGATGACGATTTTTGCATTTTCCAGGGACTCGGGGGCAGGGGGGGGCTGTTGCGGCTGCGCGGCGGCTGCTGTAATCGCAGGGCTTGTGCAGGCCAGCAGGTATGCCGGAAAACAGAATCTGGAAAAGAAGGCGGGCATTTCTTTGCTGTGATGGGGAAGAAGAGGTTATAAGTCTCGCTGTTGGAGCTGCTGTTCAAGTGCCTGAATTTTTTTATTCAGGGTGGCAGAAATGTCCTCTGGCGATTCTGTGCCGTTGGAGAAGGTAGACAGTTTTTCTTTAAGCTCGCGCGTGTTGCTTTCGGCTTTGTTCAGTTCATTTTCAGTTGTTTTGTTGAGCTGAATGGTGTTCTGCACTTCGCCTTCTGTCGATACAGCCTGCTTCAGCAGTTCAGCATCGCGTCCTCCTGCAACACCTATCAGCTGCAAGGCGAGCAACAGTATGCTTACGGCAAGCAGGGCAAGCCAGATATGTGATTTGCGGAATTTCATGGGCTGTCCGGTGGGGGTCAGAGGGTGTAAATAGCGTACTCATCCGGAATTTCCGGCTTTTTCTGCAGCGTTTGTATCACGCAGCGGGTAACGGTGTGCTCCTGGTAACTCAGTGTCTCTTTCAGGTAGGCGGTAGTGGTATCTCCCTCCTTGCTGCGTAGGATGAGGATGACATTTGAACCGTTGATGGCAACGGTGTCAAGCTCGAGCTGATTGTGCTTCATGTGCTCGTGCAGTAATGCTTTTACAGCTTGCTGGCGCCCGGTTGTGGTATTGCCGTCAATTTGTACCGAGGCGTTCTCGGCTAAAAGCCTGCGCAAGGTTCGCGCACGCCGGCCTCCCAGGGTAGCTGCGCGGGCATAGTTCTGCGAGCTTTGGCGTATAAAGCGGTTCTGCGTGCCCTCTTTTGCCTTTTGCGGGGTATGCCAGTTGGATTTGAGCTGGTTATACCGGTTTGCCAGGCGGGCGAGTTCTTCATAGGCTTTCTGCGTGGCCTGCGCCTGGTGGTGTTTTGCCTTCAGCATGCGGGCTTGTTCACGGACTTTATTTACGGAGACAGAAGCGGTTTCAAGCCGTTCACTCGCCCCGCTGTTCTGCTCGGAGAAGTAGAACAGTAAACCAATGTTCAGGGCAAATGCCAGCAGTACAGCCCCCTTCAGCCACAGCGGAGCGGACGCAGTCGGGGTGTCTTCCTCGTGCATCCGCAGAATCTCCTCCATGGTCAGTGTTGGCCATGCCTCAATTTCGGCGGTGGGGGAGGGGGTGGTTGTTCGCTTGGACATCAATTCCTGAATGTGGGGGGTGAAGGATGCATGTTCGGGAGGCTGCAAGGTGCCTTTGTAGACTACTCTTTCAGAGTATGCGTGTCAAGATAAAATATGCAGGAATCCGGCAGCGGGGGTCTGTTTCAGATTTGCTGGTAGAAGGCTCGAGAGGTTTTGTGCATTCTTTGAAGTCTCAGGAAGTGAACTTGCCGCAGTTTCAAGAACAGGTACCGCACATCAAACAAACCGCAGGCCTTGGCCTGTATCCGTTTGATGGCAGCGTTGGCTGATTCTATTCGTGCCGAGTTTATCTTATATCGAATGCCGTTTATAACCTCGTTAAATTGCTCGCTGATTTTCCTGGCAAAGTTATTCAAAATCCTAACATTGCTTCTCATACACATTTTTATCCAGAGAATAAGGCGTAGTGTTGCAGTATTTACTTCTTTCGTTTGAAAGACCTGTCTGAATTGTTCCTTAAGCAGGTAACCGATGTAAAGATCCCGATTGAGAGCGCTCAGCTCTCTCAATGTTGCTCTTGCGTCCTGGCTGATATTCTCTCTGCCTCGAAGTAACACGTAGCGTTTTCCCTTCATGAATTGTTCAAGCGTATAAGAGGGATGCCGCATCGTAAAGCGACGGATTTTATCGAGCACCTGATTCATGTTACTCACTAAGTGATAAGCATCGTAGCATACCTTGATGTGTGGCAAATGCCTGATTGCTGCGGCTTTGTACGCGTTGGATCGGTCAATGCCGAGGTATTTGATTTTGCTTTTCTCGTTCGCATCAAATCTGTTGAAGAAGTTATCGAGACAATGGCTGTCCTTACCTTTCACCATTTCCAATGGTTCACCAGTTGCAGCATTCAGACAGACCGTCACAAATCCCTGGCTGGCACCAAGGAACTTTTCGTCTATCAATATGCCTTGTACATTTTCCAGTTTCGGCTTAGGGATATCATTTTCAAGTACTTCCTTATCAATGCGGAGTATTGTGGTGTAGCAAATGGAATATTCCTCCTCAAGAAAGCGTGCCGACGTATGCACAAGAAAGCGGGAAAGAAGTCGCATCAGTCTCCAGGTGTAGCCATAGGATGGGTGACATATTTCAGGCCGCAAGGTGAGGTATCGCTTACAGTAGACACAATACCCTTGCATTGTATCGACGTACAGCGTGACATCCTTATCTGCGATGGGTAAGTCACGAACACAAATCTCTCTTACAGAGTGAGTTTTAAGTACGGTGCGACACTTAGAACAACAAAAATTGTATCTATGGTCGATTGCGAGCTTGACCTCAACGCGATTTTGACGGACAATAGCGCTGGTGGCGGTCCAGCCCTTTTGTTTGTATATTTGTTTTATCATCAACCCTTTGTAACGAGTGTTACAAAGACAAGCAAGACTGGACTGCCACTTTTTTTGTCAGCTAAGGGCTACTTGGGCATCAGCAAATCTGAAACAGACCCGGCAGCGGTGTTGTGCATATGAAATTAACGATTGTAATGGCTGTCGAATAGTGTATAATAAGAATCTCAAACGTACTTCCGCGATTATGCCTGATGATGATGAATCCAGATTTGTTCCTGTACCGGGGAGTAAAGCCGAACCGACATATACTGCTGCAGCTGCGTATGGTTCACCGATTCCTGTCGGCGCAACAGAGGCGGATGATGTATCCACTTTTGTAGGTTCTGCGCCCCGCCTGGCGGCTGCAGTGCCGGTTCCTGCGGAGTCGGATGATGCGTCTACCCTTCTTGCAGGCGCCGCACCCCGCCTGGCGGCTGCAGTGCCGGTTCCTGCGGAGTCGGATGATGCGTCTACCCTTCTTGCAGGCGCCGCACCCCGCCTGGCGGCTGCAGTGCCGGTTCCTGCGGAGTCGGATGATGCGTCTACCCTTCTTGTAGGCGCCGCGCCCCGCTTGGCGGCTGCCGCGCCTGCGGCAGGTGATTCATCAGGTGCGGGTACGGCTAATCAGGAGCATTCTGTGCTGCCGGAGGCGGAACAAAAGCAGGTGCAGAATTCTCCCGTTGAACAAAAGAAAGTGCCCAGGATGCCCTCTCTGTCGCCCTATGGCTCACCGGCGGCGCAAGATGCTGCCGCGGGAAGCGTGCCGCTGATTCCTGTGTCAGTGCAGCTGAAGCGTCAGGTGGCCGAGCGCAATCAGATTGGATATGCGGAAGTAAATTATCTTCCGGACGGTACACTTCTGGACCACGGGAAGTATAGGGTTATACTGGAGGAAAAAGAGATTATATTGTGGGATAACGGAGAGCGGTCTGCGCAGCGCGTTAAGATGCCGCTTGGGCAGGGCGGTTTCGGAATCACATATCTGGCGGATGAAATTGATTTGGACCGAAGGGTAGTGATTAAGGAGCTTTTCCCGAGGGATTATGCAGTTCGGCTTCGTAATCTGAGTGTGGAATTTCCCATGCTGAATCAGCTGGAAGACCCATACGAGCTTCTGCGGGAAAATTTCCTCAAGGAGGCGAAAGTTATTGCTGCCATTGAGGAGAGGCATGCCAATATTGTGGGTATAATTACCTATTTCAGGGAAAATAATACCTCTTACTATGTGATGCCTTACATGGAGGGCGCGTCTTTACGCGCCTGCATGGGCGAGAGGAACTGGGATGAAGCTTCTGCGCGGGAATTGCTGCAGGGGCTGTTGAGCGGTTTGGCATACCTGCATGAACTGGGGATTCTGCATTTGGATATTAAACCGGATAATGTGCTCATGCATGGAAGAACGGTGCCCGTATTGATTGATTTTGGCGCCGCCCGCAGCACTATTATTACGAATGATGCTCTGGTGGTTTCTGTCGGGTATGCTCCGCCGGAACAATGTTCCTACGAAACGATTAATCTGCTGGGCCCATGGTCGGATTTATACGCTCTGGGGGCTACCATGTACCATGTGATTACCGGGGCCCGCCCCAGGGCCGGCATCAGACCCCTGCTGGAGCAGGCTCAGTCATACCCCCGTTACAGCCGGGCCTTCCTGGCATCGGTGGATAAAGCAATGCATCCGGAAATCAAGCATCGCTGGCAATCGGCACGCGAGTGGTTGGAGCTGTTCTCCCGTATGGATGAGATAACGCATGATGCAAAGCGTTTGATTTGAGTCCACCTTCTGTTGGGGCTTGGGCTCTGCCCATATAGCACAGTGCCGGAGGTTCCCATGCGGGGGAGCATCCGGCGTGTCATGTTGATTCCTGCTCTAATTTAGAAGCAGTATCTCATTTCATTGTATCTATTTGTCTTGCTTGCTCTACTGCTTTGATGAGATTTCCGCTTTCAGAGCCTGCACTTGTTTGATGTAATCTTCTTCAGAAGGTAAGGCCTGAATCTCAGAGTCCTGTTTCTGTATTTTCTCTTCCAATCTGGTGTTTATTTCTTGTATTTTCTGGATGCTGTCTTCTATGGCCTCTCGCTGAGTGTTCATCGGGGCAGAATCCCAGCCAATTACGCCGTAAATCTGCAATCCTGCAATGATGATGAAAAATACTATTACAATCAGCTTGAAGGTGGATGCTTTGTCGGTAGTCATGTTTTAGAAAAATCAGAAGCTCTGGTAGGTATGATTCTGGCTGGTGGGGGCGGCCTGCACTTTCTTACCCTCAGCATTCAGATTTTTCACCTGCTGCTGGAGTGATTGTATTTCCTGTGCATGCTGAAGAAGTTTCTTTTGCTTCTCCTTATATTTGTTGAATTTGGCAACCAGGGAATCGTGTTTTGCCCGGATTGCTACATGCTGCTCCCGGGCAGTCTCCAGGCTCCATTTGGACCACCAGAACGAGCCGCATGAAAATACCATGATGATGAGATTGAGGATTACCAGGATGCCAATGAATCCGACAAGCATATCGCCTTCACTGCTGGTGCGCATTTTGAACTCTCCCGGCTCAATCGGTAAATCTGGCAATTCAGGCATGTCGGCCTTGTACATATCGAGAATTTCATCGATAGTATACACCGGTCGCGGGGTATTGCGTTGTTTGCTGTCGGGCAGGGTGTGTTGTGTTGCCATGGGGAAGTACGTGCAGTGTGGAGAAACTCCGCTCCTCAGTCATGAAGGCTACACGATAGAACATCACCTGTCAAGCGATAATTGGTGAGACGTGACCACTTGCACATGTGGACCACTTGGAAGTGGAGTGAAGTGGAGATGCGCCTTGATGCGTGAAAAAAAACAGAACCATAGAGGTCTTTCCTGTATCTGAGGGTGGATTATTCTTGAAACTGAACAAGAAAAAGTGTAGTAGTAGTGTCAGCGCAAAGATAAGTTATTGCACAGGGGTATCATCATCTCAGAAAAGGCAAATGAGTGTGCGTTATATGGAGAGTGTTGCAATGTCCTGCCCCGACTGAATAAGCGATAATGAAATCAGTTTAGTTAGTAAAATATAATGAATATGAGTCGGGATAACGATGATTCTGTGTTTGTTCAGCTGAGGGACAAAGGGAGTTTCCGAGGGCCTCGGCCGGTGGCAGCTGTGCCTGTTCCTGCGGATGATGATGCATCGCGCATGGTTATGCCTGGCCGCAAGGCTCCGGGTGTGGTGCTGCCAGCTGCGCCGGTGGCGGCAGCGGAGGATGATGATGCATCGCGCATGGTTATGCCTGGCCGCAAGGCTCCGGGTGTGGTGCTGCCAGCTGTGCCGGTGGCGGCAGCGGAGGATGATGATGCATCGCGCATGGTTATGCCTGGCCGCAAGGCTCCGGGTGTGGTGCTGCCAGCTGTGCCGGTGGTGGCAGCGGAGG
>JAFYWX010000036.1 GCA_017546445.1 Akkermansia sp.
AGTTGCCGCAGGCGCCTCTGCCACCGGGGCCGGTTCGGGCTGCGGCTCAGTTGCCGCAGGCGCTTCTGCCACCGGGGCCGGTTCGGGCTGCGGCTCAGTTGCCACAGGCGCTTCTGCCACCGGGGCCGGTTCGGGCTTAGCTTCCGGCTCTGCCTGAGGCGTTGTCACAGAAGCCGCTTCTGCCAGTCTGGCTGCTCGGGCGGCAGCACGGGCCTGGGCCTCCTGCCGTGTCTTCTCCACCTCTGCCCGCCTGTCAGGCGAATCCGGGTGAATCACCGCGCCGCAGGATCTGAAGTAAGCACACAGCGCCCTGGAAGCCTTGGAATAAAACTTATCATAATGAATGCGCAACGACGTGCCACGGCGGTTAAGCTCATTAACATCAGCACCGGCTTCCACCAGCAGTCGCGCAATCTCTACAGCCGCCTCAGGGCTATCCTTCTTGCGCGCAGGGATATTGAAAAGCGGCTCCTGACCATATCGGCGGGCACGCGCAGATACTTCAATGCTGACGCCGCTCTCAAGCGCCTTGCGCACCCCCTCGACATCGCCCTTGCGGATGAGGTCAAGCAGCGGGACCCGGCCTATTTCCTTCTGCGCCCCCTGAGCAAGCGCAACAGACTCAGGCTTAGTAACACCCACACCATGCTTCTTCAAATGCGCCCGAAGATCTTCCTTGTACCACTCCCAGCAAAGATGCCAGTCCCCCATTCGGGACTTCAAATCAGCGTTACCGAATTCAAGCAGGAGCATGCGCATCTCGTGGTTGCAATCCTGATTCCCCATCTCACAGAACGGCACGGTCGTCACCATGCGGTCGCCCTTCCAGGTCGTCATGGGGGCATCTGGATTAGCGCCCTTCTCCAGCAGAACACGGGCCATGCGTACACGGGCTGCAGCTGTGCGCGGGTGCATGAAGCGCACCAGCAAGCCCAGCGGCGTATCACCCACATAGCCCAGCTGCTGCCAGTCACCAGCGCGGGCATCCACAGGAACTCCGGCATCCAGCAATGCCCGGAACAAGTTCTCATCCGCATACACACAGGCAGCATGCAGCGCCGTGAAACCACTGGGAGACACCTTACCGGCCTCACCCGTATGCATGATTTCGTAAAGCAATTCCGGCATCTCGCTCTGCCAGCTCCACTGCCCACGGTAAATACCGGAGTTCTGCTCCATCATCTGGTCAGAATTGTGGTGCGGGTCATTTGAGGGACGCGTATCGGCAATACCTGTTCGACCGGCAAGCAAATCGAGCGATGAGCAATGCTCAATGCTCCACTCCACGGCATGAAGCAGCGGAGTCATCATTAATACGGCAATGGCAGGGAGCAATCTCATCTGAAAACCTGTTACGCTGAGCATATTCTCCCACATTTCCGCCCGTATCGTCAAGTTCATTCTATGACAGACTACATCTGATGACGACAACGCGCCCCAGGATATATTTCACCAAATGGGAGTTTGGCGGGCAGCTGTTTATGTCGGAGCGAGGGACTTTAGTCCCTCATCGCTTGAGTTTTCGGGACTGAAGTCCCGTGCTCCGAAAGATTTGAGCCCCCGCCAAATCGCCATCGCAATATTCTTCTGGACACTTAAACAGGAGAATCAAATGGAGGCGTACACACGCAAACCCGCTAAAGGAAACCCTCCCGGGGCTGAAATCAGCACCGGGAGGGCATAATACACAATATCTCTAATTGAAGAAGAGGAATCAGTGCTTCTTGCAGAAGTCTTCCAAGCGGTCAAGGCCTTCCTTGAGCACGTCCAGAGAGGTGCAGTAGGAAATGCGGATAGCATTGTCGTTACCGAAAGCGATACCGGGAACAGCAGCCACCTTGTAGCGGTCAAGAAGCTTCTCGCACAGATCCAGGGAGGTCATGCCGAGCTCCGTGGTGTCGAGGAAGAAGTAGAAGGCACCCTTGGGCTCCACAACCTTGATCTTGGGCATAGCCTGCAGGCGGCTGTACACATACTGACGGCGGAAGTCATACTCCTCGCGCAGGTCAGAGATGAAGCTCTGGTCGCCGGTCAGGGCCTCGATGGCGCCATACTGGCAGAAAGTAGTGGCGTTGGAAGCAGTGTGGTCCTGGATAAGCTTGATGTACTTGGCGATGTGAGCCGGAGCAGCGGAGTAGCCGAGACGCCAGCCAGTCATGGCATAACCCTTGGAGAAGCCATTGATGGTGATGGTCAGGTTGTAAATCTCCTCGCTGAGGGAGGCCATGGACACGTGCTTGGTGTCGCCGTATACCAGGTGCTCGTAGATTTCGTCAGCAATGATGAGGATATCCTCGTCCACAGCAATCTGCCCCAGAGCGCGCAGCTCGTCCTCGGTGTAAACGGTACCGGTCGGGTTGTGCGGGGTGGTCAGGATAATCATCTTGGTGCGGGGAGTCATGGCATTCTCGAACTCCTCGGGAGTAATCTTCCAGCCATTCTCAGCCTTGGTCTCCACGAATACGGGAGTACCGCCGCAAAGCTCCACCATGGAGGGGTAGCTTACCCAGTAGGGAGAAGGAATGATAACCTCGTCGCCAGCGGAAATGGTGGCACGCAGAGCGGTGTACACAGCCGGCTTGGCGCCGCTGCACACGCAGATCTGGTCAGGGGTGTAGTTCAGACCATTGTCGCGCTTGAGCTTATCGGAGATAGCCTGGCGAAGCTGGGGCAGACCAACGGAGGGGGTGTACTTGGTAGCACCGTTGTTCAGAGCTTCGATGGCAGCCTTCTTGATATTCTCGGGGGTATCCTTATCGGGCTCGCCGCCAGCCAGGCCATACACCTGTTCACCGCGGGCCTTCATCTCCTTGGCCTTATTGGTCACAGCCAGGGTAAGGGAAGGAGTCAGGGATTCTGCGCAATCTGAAATGAATTCCATATCTTGAATATAGTTAAAATTGGTACACGGGATATGCGCTCCGGTACGCAGCGCACACCGCGGTGCATTCTACGCCTCCCTGCCCCCTTTGGCAAGGAAAATATACGGTGGTGACAGTCTTTCTCCCGGATAGGCCCCTTCTCCTCCGCCAGCCGGAACTTACCAGCGCAGCTTGGCGCGGAGTCGGGAGGCATAATCACTGCCCGGCAAATCGAGCAGGCGCAGCGGGTTCGGAGCCTTACGCACACGCAGGGTCTCGTTCAGAACAATGGGGTATGTATTGCGACCGTCCAGCGAGAAAATAAGGGATTCTCCGGCGCGGCCACGGCGCTCGCGTGGTCGCAGTGTAATCTCCACCGAATCCGGCAGCACAATCGGGCGGCTGGTCAGACTGTGCGGGCAGATGGGGGTCAGACAGGTCACCCCGGCGGTAGGCCACAGCAAGGGTCCCCCGGCAGACATGGAATAAGCCGTGGAGCCCGTGGGCGTAGCCACCAGAATACCGTCTGCGTGGTAGCGGTTCAGCAGCTTGCCGTCCAGCTCCACATCCACGTCAATCATCTTACCGGTCTGGGCACGGGTAAGGGAAAGCTCGTTAAGAGCGTAGAAGCGTCGCTCAGCCTCCTGACCGGCGGCGTCGAACTTGCGCACCTCCAGCATGGAACGCTCATCCACCTCATAATTTCCCTCTGCCAGAGCCTGCACCAGCAGCTCAATCTCATCCCTGCCGCAGGCACTCAGGAAACCCAGGTGCCCCATATTGATACCACCCAGCACAGCGCCGGTGCTGCTGGCATCCAGCGCAGTGGAAAGCATGGTACCATCGCCCCCCAGGCAGAGAATCATCTCCGGTTTACCCAGCACCGGGTCTGCCGCTGTGCTGCGTCGCATCTCATAGGCATTCAACCCGGCGCGCGCGCAGGCGTCCATAAGTTGCTGCATGATCTGCAGACACGCTGAGGTGCGCGTGGGCGAGAAGATTCCGATGGATGCGGGCGTATTCACAAGCGGTTCAGTTTAGCGCTGCTCGCGCACAATTTCCGTACCAATACCCTCGGGGGTAAAGATTTCCAGAAGCAGCGTGTGGCGCAGGCGACCATCAATGAAGTGCACCTTGCGCACACCGGCATTCAGAGCCTCCACTGCACTCTTCACCTTGGGAATCATGCCGCCGGAAATCACGCCCTGCTCGATGAGCTCAAAAGCCTCCTTGCGGTCGATACTCTGAATGATGGTGCTGGGGTCGCTCGGGTCGTTCATGAGACCGGGCACGTCAGAAATATACACCAGCTTCACCGGCTTCAGCTCGCGGGCCAGAGCAGCAGCGGCCAGGTCGGCATTCACGTTCAGGGACTGGTTAGTGCCCAGCTCGCGGGCCAGCGGAGAAATCACCGGGGTAAGCTGCAGGGAAAGAGCCTCCTTCACGCGGGAAAGCTCGCAGCCGATAACGCTGCCCACCATGCCGATATCCACAGGGTTGCCATCGGCATCCTTCTCCATGAGCTTCTCGCCCACAAACACATTGGTGCCAGGAATACCCACTGCCTTGCCACCGTGGGCTCGCACCATCTCCACCAGACCGGGGTTGATAGTGCCGCTCAGCGTGCGCTCCACAATATCAATAGCCTCAGCCGTGGTTACGCGCAGACCATTCACGAAGCGGGCCTCCAGGCCGGCATCGGCCATAGCCTTGGAGATTGCCTTGCCGCCGCCGTGCACCACCACGGGATTCAGGCCCATGATTTCCATCACCACGATATCGCGCATCAGAGACTTCACCAGCTCGGGATTATCCATGGCAGAGCCACCGAACTTGATGAGAATGGTCTGGTCACGGTAAGCCTGCAGATACGGCAGAGCTTCGATGAGAATGTCGGCCTTGGAAATTTCCTGGTCAGGGGTAACAACCTTGCGAATGGGAATCATGGTCAGATATAGCGTTTGATTTTGAAGATGATGAGAGGCAGTGCGCCGGAAAGCACCATGAGCACCAGAGAAAGCCACACGCCCCAGTCTGTCTCCAGGAAGGGCATGTACTTGAAGTTCATGCCGAACATGCTGGCAATGAGCGTGGGCGGCAGGAACACCACGCTCATGATGGTGAACACCTTGAAGATATCATTCTGCTCAATGTTAATCAGGCCAAGCACTGCATCGAGCATGAAATTAATCTTGTTGGAAAGGAATGCTGCGTACTCGGAAAGGGAGTTCACGTCTCGGGAGACGGAGCGCAGCGGCATGTACAGATTATCCTCACCCAGGCAGCTCTCTTCGTTGCCGGCGTAGGTGATGAGGCGCAGCAGGTTCACCAGGGCATCTCGCTGGCGGGTAATCAGGTCACCCACTCGGCCCAGTTCTTCCAGCGCATCACGCAGGTCATCCGTATCCGGGTCTTCCACCTTCTGCTTGCGGCGGGTGTGGTGCGTGCCGAATACCTTCTTGGAAAGCGCATCCAAATCGGCACCGAAGCGTTCCAGAACGTCGGCCTGGCGATCCACCAGAGATTCCAGCAGGCCCACGAACACCAGGTCACGGTTGGTCTGGCTCATACGCAGCAGCTGCTGCGAGAACATGCGGAAGGAATAGGAATCCGTGTGGCGCACGGTAATCAGCACCTTACTCTTCAGAATGAAGGTGATTTCAGAGATAATGGGCTCATCGGTTTCCACGCGGGAAAGCACGGTCGTGGTCATGAAGCGCCCGCCGTCCTCGCAGTACAGTCGGGAGGTAGCCTCAATTTCCCGCATCTCGTCCTTCGTGGGCATCTCAATGCGGCAAATCGATTCCGCATACCTTAGTTCTTCCGCATCCGGGGTAAGCAGGTCAATCCAGAACACATCCCCGCGGCGGTCTTCCTGGTCCTCCAGGCCCACCGTGCGGGATATCCCATTCTCCGTCTGCGTGTATATGCGAATCATGGCTCCTCTGAGGGGTTGCGATTTCGTTTCTCCTACGGCACCCACGCGCGCCGTGCCCTGATATTGCCACGTCTTGCCCCGAAAATCAAGCCAAAAGGCGTCAGGATGCAGTAATCCAAGGCTTTTTCTGGCTTGAAGATTCCCTTCACGATGCTGTACTGTCAGCTCCTTATTTGGCCATAAAACAACCGGGACAGGTAAATCCCCCCTGTCCCGGTTTGAAAAGCGTGACGATTCAACTCACACCAGCTGAGCGATAAGCGTTTCGCGGTCGCCGGGGCAGAAATCCATGGGCGGGATTTCCGGCAGCGTGTAGCAACCGGGAGCCAGGCGCATGCTGGCGCGGGCGGCGCTCACCATAACCTGGGCGGTAAGAGCCGGGTTGTTGATGCGCATCTCGAACTTGAAAATCTGATTCTGCGTGGTGCCGGATACACCCTTGCGCTCCATGTACACGCCGTGCCCCATGTCGCGGAGGGAGTCGATATCATCCACCTGCTTCACGTGCGTATCATCGTGGCAGAAATAATCATCGGCCTTGATGGCGGCCTCCACCTCGGCAAAGTCGGCACCGTCCTCCAGCTGCACATACACCATGCGGCGGTGCACACCGGAACCAGTCGGGATGGTGAGGGAGAGGGCATCCTTCACGCCGGCCTTGGAGCGGGCTACCACGCTGTGGCCCATGCTCATGCCGGGGCCGAAGTTGGTGTAGGTGATACCCTTGGGAGCCATAGCCAGCATCATGGTGCGCATCACGGAGTCGGAACCGGGGTCCCAGCCGGCAGAGATAACAGCCACAGCATTACCGGCCTGTGCCTGCTTGCCCAGGGAGCGGCGCAGGTCTACGATACCGCCGTGAATATCATAGCTGTCCACCGTGTTGATACCCTTGGCCAGCAGAGGCAGAGCCGTCTCCTCCACGCTGCGGGTCGGGGTGCACAGCAGAGCCACATCCACATGGCCGAGCTCATCTATATCGCTCACCGTCTTGATTCCATGCACGGGGGCGCTTCCGGCGCGGCGTACAATGCCTACTAATTCCATATCAGGTGCAGCACGCAGTGCATCAACTGAGTACTTACCGATATTACCGTATCCTACGATGGCTACCTTAATCATCTTCCAGGTTCTGTGTGGCTTGCGTTAGTATAATAGGTGGCGAGGATCCTCTAATCCCTGCTACGCCGCTATAATATACAATTCCGTCCCCCAACGCAAGCCCAGACTTGATTGCTGCCGCAATTTTAGAATCGTTCCAACAAAAAACTACTTTCTTCTACGGCGAGCACAGAGTGCGGTAAGAGCCAGGAGACTCAGCGTGGTGGTAGCAGGTTCCGGCACCTTGAAATAAATCATATACGGCGTTACCTTCGTTCCCACGTTGGTGCTCACATAAGCGCTGGACACCCAGCAATCCACAATCTGTTCACCATCAGAATCGAGCAGCACAAACTGACTGTCTATCAAATCCTCGAAATTGGAATTCCAGGTGGTATTATCGGTTTCATAAAGGAAGTGGCCGGAACCACCACCAATCATCACCGCCACGTATTCAGCGCCGGCATTGTACCCCCAATCCAGGAATGAAGCCGATTCCTCTGTGAGCTGCAGCGTGAGGCCATTGCCGGTCACATCCACGCCCAGGAACTGCTCTGCCTGCAGCACCAGGATATTGGAATTACCCGCCTGGTACACACCACGGTTCTCGTTGAAAGTCATCTCCACCATGGTCTGCACCGAGGTAGTCACCTCCTTGGTCTTGCTGGTGGGGTTCAAACCTGCTGCCACCAGGGGGTCCGATGTGGGAGAAACAGTCGCGGCATCATAGTCAACCACCACACCGCTCACGGCAGAATCACGATCCAGTAGCACCACATCAGCGATATTCACAGAGCAGTCCTCCTGAAGATGCACCAGAGAGTTCACCAGATCCGTGTGGTGAATCGCGTGGTTGATATCAGAGCGAGCCACATCTATATGCGTATTCTTCATCTCGGCATGGTGGCCATCTGCGCCGCCCAGCTTGGCACTGGCACCGCGCAGGTCCACATGCAGATGGCTGACCTCGCCCTGCAACTCCGTGGTATTGTGGCGGGAGGATACCAGAATCTGCATATCGGCCATATCGGGGGCTTGCATCAGCGCCGTGCCATCGGGGGCCAGGGTCTTCACCTCTGCACCACCCAGCAGCAGCTGACCGTTGTTCGGGCGATGCAGCGGGTCATTCGCACCGGTGGTGGGGCCATCGTCCTCACCGGGCACCAGCAGATTCGCGCCGAAGGTCATGTGGTCAATATACTGCACCATCGAATCCTTCTGCGTGGCATTGCCATTGGCATCATAGGTTACCACCTTATCCAGAATCTGCAGCGTGGCATGTTTGCCCTCCACATGCACATCGATATCGCCCTCCACCCCGGCATTATCCTGCAGAATCTGCAGTACCGTCATCGACTCGACCTCCAGTGTGTTTTCCGTGCCGCGGAACACGTTGAAATCATTGATGGCGGCGTAGCCCATGTATGGAGAATCGCTGGTCGACACCTCAGCCGTCACCGGGTCAATCAGGCGGTTATTGAAGGTAAGCGCCACATCCATACCGCTCATCGTACCCAGAAGCTGGATGATATGGGAGTGCGTGTATTTGCCGAACACATCATTCCCCTTCTCAAACTCCGACTTCAGATGCGGGTCAATGGCATAATTGCGGGTATTCACCGTAACACCGGCACCGCGGGAGAAATCAATCGGCTTGATGGTGTACCAGTCCTCACGGGCGGAAAGCGTGGCGCCATCCTCCAGTCGCACATAGGCGGCATTGTCCACACCAGGCTTCAGCTCTTCCCAGGCATCCTGCTTGCGGCCTTCCTCGGCAAAGGTGGTGTTCATGGCGAGAATACCGCCCTTGCCCACGGCCAGAGCATACAGTGTATTCGGGTCGGCAGCGCCCACAATCACGCGCTTACCCCCACCGGAGGCTATTTCATGAGCCACCAGCGCCTCATTCACCACAAACTGGCCGCCCTGCACCTCCAGGCGGTTCAGCCAGGCGCGGCGCACCTCCTGCACGGTACTATCACCCATCTTGATGACGTTGAGCGAGCCCTCGCCAATGGCACCGTAATGGTGCTGGGTTGTGCCCTGCTGGTTTTCCGTGTAGCCACCGTAGTTCACAGCCACCTGGAAATCACCATAGCCCAGCACACCCTCATACTTACCGCTTCGGGTACCAGTAAGCTGCAGCGTAGCGGCATTGTGGCGGCTCATATTCAGCACACTGGAGCTGCCACCCTCAGTGAGGATGGAACCGGTAATGCTGTTGAGCTCGCAGATTTCACCACTGCTCATCACGTCCAGAGCCAGCACCGTGCGCAGTGTACCATCCTGCACCGTCAGGTCCACTGTGGCGTTTGTCCAGTCGGCTCCATCGTTTGACTTGTTGGTACTCATGATGTCCAGCTGGACATTACCGCCGCCGTGCTCCGATTCCCCCCACACATGGCCGCACATCGTAACCGTGCCGTAGAATTTACCCGGGTCCAGCACCTTGAATACGCCGTAATTGTAGCGGTCCAGCTCCAGGACCTCGCCACTATCGGCCAGGTAGTTTCCCTTCTCGTCCCGGAGATAATTCCCGTAGTCATCCTTGGCGGCATAGCGCTCTATGGCACGCCTGGCAGCCTCATCGCGAGTGAGGCTCACGCCGTTGAGCAACAGCACCGTGTCAGACTCACCCTCCAGCTGGGCAATAATGAGCTTCTTGTTGCCGCTGTTGATAAGGCGACCATCCACCTCAGTATTGTAGGCAGCGTTGTTCGGGTCGGCATACACATTGACCACCACCTTGTTATTGATGGTTGTGGTAGCCATGGCCTTACCCTGGCTGAGATTGCCATCCGTGTTGTAGTTGCCGGCAAAATCATCATCATCGAAATCGCCCTGCAGCGCGGCTCCATTCATCAGGGTGATGGTACAATCATTACCAGTAAGTCTGCCATGGGTATCATCGATTTTCTCATATACGTACCCCAGGGCATTCACATGCTGCATGACCATGGTACCGCCCTGCAGAATCGTGCCACCGGTGTAACGGTTATCCAGAGCCATCACCGTGGTACCCGTGCCGGTTTTGTGTACCATGGTTTTCCATGTCGTATCGAAACCGCGGGCGTCCAGTTCTTCAGGAGTAGCATCGCGAATCGTGCCATTAAGCCCTTCCGTTGTATAGAAGTAATAATTGGTGCCGTCAGTCTGCTGAGCCTGGCTCAGCTTCCAGGAATCCCCGTTCTTGACGTATTCCTCGTAGTTGGCATTAATCATCACCATGAAGGGCGCCACTTCGCCATTCACCTTCACAGCCTGATACCCTTCTCCTAACTTGGAGCTCAGCTCCTTTATTGAGAAGGAATCGATGCTGAAGTCATCCACATACAAGGGTTTATCACCAGTTTTATCCACCAGGGTGCCGGGCTGCAGATTATTCTTATCCACATTCACGGTGTCCTCACTACCCAGCGTTGAAGACTCAGTCCACAGAGTCGGCACATTCAGGTTACCGAAAAGCACCACATGGCCGTTCACGAACTCCAGGTTCTCCTTCCAGCGGTAATCCCTATCCATAGGATTATCGCCGGCGGACCACGTGTAATTGTTGCCGTTCATCGACACCATGCCGGACCACGTACGGCGGGGGTCGCCGGTCACCTGCATCACCAGGTAATCACCATAGGAACCAGCGGTATCCCCATCTCCCAGGGAGGAGCCATTGTCACCCACAGTGTAAAGCGTGCCGAAATAACCATAACCCAGCGTCACCGTCTGCGTGCCGAAGGCCAGTTCATTCTCGCCGCCTACGATATTGATGACATCGGCACGTGCTATGTAATACTTCTGGTTAAGGGAGAAGTTGATATTATCGAACGAAAGATTAATGGTCTGACCGGGATTCAGCGTCAGCGTTCCCTCAATATCAAGCAAGGGCGTGATGCTGCCCGCATTATCCTTCGTGATGACGGATTCATGCAGGGAATCCGGCGTCAGGGAGGAAATAAAGGTGAGCGCAGCAGCCGCGTTCATGCTGATATCACCGGTAACTCTGGCAGAATTGAGCTCGGTAATCGGAGTAGTCACATCACCCACCGTCTCCTTGTTCGGCGTAATCACGGTGAGCGTCTTGTTCGCATTGATGGCAATGCTGGAATCAGCGGTGCCGGCGGTAGCTGACCAGCCAGCCTCCGTGGTGGCGCCCAGCTTCAGGTCTGTATTGGCCACCAGGTTCAGGTTCCCCTGCAGCTCCAGGTTATTGAATCCCAGCATGCCCTTGTAAAGCGAGACATCATTCAGCCATGCGGTGTGAATATACTGCTGCGTCTGGCTGCTCTTGACCAGGCTCAAAGTCGTGGTACCATTCGAGAATGAGCCGGAATCACGGAAGTCCTTATTATACCCGGCCACGTCGCTCAAGGTTTCAAAACCATCACCAAACGAGATATGAGCCTGCTGCGGCTGGGTATACGACTGGGCATAGCCCATAGCACCGTCGTACACATAGGTTGTCGCGCCGTCCTCTTCGCGTCCGAGACGCAGGGTCGTCTCTGAGCCAGTCACCACGCGCAAACGCCAGCGTTCGTCCTTTTCGGAAATCGTCTGGAACTTTCGGGTATAATCCTCTCCGTTTCGAGTATAAACCCAGGCATCGCCCAGAAAATCCCCCGACAAGGCGCCCACAGACACATCTCCATTCACCACCAGGATATTGGTGTAGGACTGGCGATAACCTTCGTACTTCTTGCCGTCAACGGTCACCGATTCCTTCTTGGTACCTTCCTCACGGGTCAGGTTGATTACGCCATGAGCAAAGGTATCATCCGACAAGGTAAGCTGCACACCACCGCCGGTTCGGGCGCCCACATTGTCGTTATTCAGCAGGGAGGTATTAACCGTATTTTTCAACGTAACGGTTCCAGTAAAGGCCTTGAGTTCAGAAGTCATCCCCAGAGACTCAATCAGCTTCATATCCAGCTGCGAATGGTTAATCGTGAAGGCTGAAATGTAGCACTGGTCATGCCCGCCATCCCAGCAGGAGGTATAACCACGCAACACCAGGTCACCATCGCCATACAAGCCACCAGTTATAGTCAGGTTGCGCCAGTGGCGCGGCACGTTGCTGAAGTCATCATTGACGTTCTTCGACTCGTACGCAGCGCGGGCATAGGAAATGGTGGCGTGGGGATTGCTGCCGTTCTCGCCGCTGCCCGTCTTGAGGATAATCGTATTCTGCACCACGGGGTTTCGGTAGGCCGACACTTCATCATGGTTGTGCTCGTAGTTCACCATGAGCTCGGCACCCGTGCGCTTGATGGTTTCAAAACCACTGTCGGTGCCCGTCTTGTCCCAATAATCATCCCAGGTGCAATCCACATAGAGCGAAATGGGACCCGTGCCGGAGGAATAGGGGCGGGAGAGATACAGCGAACCATCCTTCACCTCAATACCGCCGGTGAAGTCATTGGCCGTGTTGAGAATCAGCACCGCATCGCCGGTCTTGGTGATGCTGGTTCGGGTGAGGTTACCGTCCTCATCCACGTAGTCGATGATGCCGGCATTGGGAGAATCCTGATGCCCGGTGAAGGCATAGCCATACTTCAGCTCGGCATCGCCCTTGCCCATGAAGCCGGCATCATTGTTGGCGCTCACATAAATCTTGCCGGGTGCCACCTTGCCGTAAATGTACACCTCGCGGTGCTTCTCATCCGCGCCGTGCACGTCAGTATCCCGGAAGGTGACGGTATTGCCGTTCACATACACACCGGGAGACACCGATGCATCTGCGCGCTGTTCATGCCAGCCGGTATGCGTAGCGGAACCATCTGCGCGCCACACATTGCCCATGGCAATACCCTGGTAATCCTCGTCCTTGTTGGTGTAGCCTGTGTTCTCACCGCTCCAGATGTAGCCTTCGGGCCCAATCAGAATACCAGTATTGGTCTTCAGGCCGATATCAAGGAACACCGTTCCGTTGCTGTACTTGTATTCAGCAAAATAGGTATTACCTGCGGCATCCGACACAAATACCTGTTTATCCGTAAAATCAGGAGCATTGGACACACCCTTGAACAGAGCCATGGAGCTGTTCTCCTGCAGGCCCTGCACATTGGCCAGGGTCAGGGTATCGCTCAGATTGAGCGTCACGCCGGAGCCCAGCGTAAAGAGCGGCGTGGTCTCGCTGTAGGCGCTGTTGCCGGCAAAGTTCAGGTACGACATGGTGTTCCATGTCACCGCACCGGAAGAGGTGATATTGAAGGTAGTTCCCGCCGCATCAACCATGGTGATGGGGGAGGAACTCATATTCAAATCTCCGCCCAGCTGCCAGTTTGCCCCGCCATACAGCACGGCAGACCCCAGCGTCACATTGCTGCCGGTCACCAGCTTGGTACCGGCCCCGAGGGTCAGCGCCTCGATGCTGGTTCCCTTGCCGGTGAGCGTCATCGTGGTCGTGGCATCACGCAGCGTCACCATACCAAGCGCGGCATTGGAGGCCGACGTCACCTTGGCCCCATTGGTCAGCGTAATCGTTTCAATATCAGCCACACCACCCATCTTCATGGTGGCGCCATCCAGCGTGGCGGAACCAAGTGCCAGAGAGCTGCCGGTGTTCAGCGTGGTGCCGGAGCTCATGTTCAGGGAGTTCATGACCGTGTTCCCCATCAGCTCCAGGGTACCGCCCTGCACAGCCACCGCATCGAGATGCGCGGAACCGGTAAAGCTCTGCTTATTGCTGCCCACCTTGGTCAGGCTGAGGCGACCCTCAGCCATGTGAACCATATTTGTATCCACCGCCGTCGTGGTGGAGGAAAGCTGCACACGCAGGCTCTCCTTGTAGCCATATGTATCCGTGGTGGTCTCCACGCGTGAAGCCTGGCCACCTGTATAGAAATTACCGCTGCCCAGCGTACCGGCAAAAGTATAATCCTGTTCGTTCGAGCCCACGGTCAGAGTCGGCGAAACAGCATTCGACCCCTCGGCGATATTGGATACAACCGAGGCATTCTCGTCACCCTTCAGACCTGCAATGGTGGCATCGCCCATCAGTCCCAGCACCAGTTCTGTAGCCGATTTATCCTTGGAGGTAACCACAGAGTCAGGGTCGATATAGGGAGAGGAGGTCAAATCAATGACTGTATTTCTCCAACGGTTATCACCCTTACCGGCAATATTCACATTACCGATATTGAGCTGCACGATACCGCCGGGTTCATCTGCCGTGCCGGCGTTGGCGGCCAGGCTCAGAGTGCCGCTCATCCACTGGGAGGAAGCATCAGTGAACGTGAAGGTGCTGGCCACACCATACTGGCGAGTCACTGTGGTGATAACCTTTTCGCTCGTTGCAGCATTGCCAACTTTCTGCGTAGTCTCCCCGCGGGTGCCGATACCATGGTGAGCCACCAGCTGCAGGGTACCGTTGCCACTCAGGCGACCATCCAGCAACCAGTTACCCCATTCATCAATCATCCCGTGCAGGGATGCCGCAGTATCCTCGGCATTCAGCTGAATCTTGCCACCGAAATGACGATCGGCTGCGCTGCCCCCGGCATTCTCACCCAGATAGAGCGCTCCGCCACCATGCAGAACCACATTGGAGAACTGCAGCAAATGGTCACTATCCACCGATGAACCGATCCAACTCCCGGTGTAGCCCGCCTTTGTATAAGCAGAGTACGGCAAAGCCGGCGAGGAAGCATCATGCTTCATCTCAATGTAAACCACCTGACCATTTTCCACCTGGAAGGGGTCGTTCCCCAGGGTATGCTCCAGGTTCACCACCAGGTTGGAACCATCGAGGGTGAGATTGGCGTGGTACACAGTACCATTGCTCTCCACCATGATTGAGCCCAGGCTTGTGTTTTCCAAATAACCATCATTGTAACCGCCTGTTCCGGTAATGGAAGCCAGCACAAATGAGGTGTTGGAATCATTGCCGAATCCAAAACCAAGATTAGTCAGGGTCACGCCTCTGCTGAAATCCAGGGTCACACCATCCAGCGTGAATGCCGCCGTGGTGGGGTCTGTCCACCCGGCATCTGCAAAGGAAATGGTGCCGGGCATCGTGAGCACGGCCGTGCCGGACTCACTCATGAAATTCACCGTGCCGGAGGACACATCCTCCACCTTCATGAGGCCGGTCATGTAATTATCAGAGCCCTCCAGCACCCACTGGGCGCCGCCGTGAAGGTGAGATTCAGAAATCGTGTTGGAGCTCTCGCCGGTCACAAGCTTACCATCGCTGCGCAGGCGCAGGGTATCAGCCTCCAGATTACCGGTCACAACCAGAGTGGAAGTAAGAGCCTGGGCAGACTTGTCATTGTTACCCACTTCCACAACCAACTTGCTGTTCGATATATCCTGTAAATTATGCGTCACCAGCGAACCACCACCATACACTCGCACCGACTGCGCCGAAACGGTATCCGCAATCGTGGCCTGACCAGAATTCACGGTAAGGGTATCGGCTATGGACAGGTTGGAGGCAGTCAAGGTGCCACCATTCAGCACACTCGCATCGTCTGCCACGTAGACATCTCCCGCAACAGATATGCGGCTCCCGGCCCCGGATACACACAATTCCTCATTCTCCGAATAGGTCTCCGTGATATGCAGATACCCGCCCACGCTGAGCTCACCGGCATTGACAACAGCCGATGCCGCCTGCAACGATTGAGAGAATTCGAGCTGACCACCGTTCACCGTTACCACATTGAACGAATTGCTGCCGGTGGCATCAGCGGTCATGACCTGAGTATTGTCATGAATCTTGGTCAGGTTCAGCGGTGCCGTGGAAGCGTAATGCGAAGTGTCGGAGGTATAATAATCGCCGTTGAAGCCACCTGCATACGTATAATCCACCCCGCTTGCATCACCCAGGGTAAGGGTATAGGATAACGCGCCTGAATTACTGGTTACGGTGGAGGCCTCAGCATTCCCTCCGGTCAGGCCCAGCAGCTGTGTATCACCCAGAATGTTCAGCACCGTGCCGGCGGCAGTGCCCGATGTATTATAGGCGCTTCCGGAACCGGGCGTAAGATTCACATAGGCATTCTGCCAGTGGGCGCCGCTGATATTCAGCTGCACGCGCGAGGCGCAGGAACCGGCCATAGCCAGTTCCCCGTGGAACCCAAGATCCGTAGAAGCAAAGTCATTGGTAGCCGCAGGCACACCGTTGAATTGGTAGATAGTGGTCTTGCCCTCCACATCGCCCATGAAGGTGATACGGCCCCGGCCCTGCAACAGCCCGAACTCATGCAGCCCGGCATCCGGCATCACCGTGTTCTGATTCTGGGTTTCTGCATGAAGATAGGCAGACTGTTCGCCCTCATTGCTCACCACAAGAGTAAGAGTATTGATGCCGCCACGCTCCAGGTAAAGGTGGCTGGTTCCTCTCATTGCCAGGATGCCGGCATTGGTGATTTCCTTAAGTTCCTTATCCTTGAGCTCCTTACCGCCGGTCCACTGCTGCTTGGCAGCATCCCAGGTCACGGTTTTATCCCTCTCGGGCCTGCGGGATGTGGGGCTCTTGCTGAGGTGAAGCGAAGCGGTGCCGCCATTCTCCAGCTTCAGTTTGTCCTTCCTAATCAGCTCCTCTATATATTTGGTGAATTTGTCCTCACCTGCCGCTGCGACGGCGGCTGTGGCATACATGACGGGCGTCTCGCCGGCTGCATCGGCAGTTGATTCCTCTGGAGATGCAGCGCGCATAGAGAAGCTGCGCATCATCATCATTCTGGGAGCAGGTTCATCTTCCTGAGCAAGCGCAGATTCCTCTTCCTTCTCCTCATCATCCTCAGACTCCTCGTCCTTCTCCTCTTCGTCCTTATCAGAAGGAGTTTTCTCAGGCAGGGACGCAAGCTGATCGTCTTTCTCACCCTTGCTCAGCTCGTCACCAGCAGAATGTTCATCATTCCCAGCCTGAACGCCAGATAAACCGCCACCACCACCGCCGCCAGCGGCACCACCACCAGCTGCAGCAGGAGGCGTATCTGCCGAGCCTACGGTGGGGCTCACATGCACCCCGGGCACATCATCGGAGCCCTTGATAGAGGGCTGCACCGATGGCGCCGTTGCAAGAAAATTCTCCACCTTCCCGGCATTCGAGGCTCCACCCGCAGAGACATTGCCCGCAGGCACAAAGGAAGTTGAAGTAGAAGGAAGCACCACAGGCTGAGTATTACCAGATGCAACCGTAGAAGACACTTTCAGCGGAGCCTGTCTGTACGAGGCTTTTCCGCCCATGCCCATGCCCCAGGGGGCATAAAAACCCACCAGCTGGTGCTGCATGATGCTGCCGCGGTTTGTCTTGAACAGAGCATCGCGAAACGCTGACATACTGTCCTTGCCATGACCCATGGCATCAGCAAAACGCATCATGAGTTCATCCTGCCTGGCAGTGGTCAGGTTCATGCGGCCATACCCCATGCTGCGCAGGCGCTGAGCCAGATTCTGCAACAAGGCACGGCCCTGGTCGCCCTCCATTCGGGCATCGTCCTCCAGAAGCGCCTCCAGCAACCACTGGGTCTCTTCATCGGTCAGCTCAAAACCTTCTTCCTCTGCAGCCAGGCGGGACAGCATGTCTTCAAGTTGGCTACTGCCTTCCCCCCAGTTGGCATTCAACCAATGCTGCTTGTAAACTGTTGCCCAGGCTTCTTCATAGGCCAGCTCCGGGGATTTTCCATCCTTACGCAACTCCTGCGCCTGAAGCAGCGCCTTTTGGCGAAGCATCGCCTGTCGCTCCAGCATAAGCTGTCGAACAGCGGCGTCCTTCTTCGAATCACCATAATCGACCTGCTCATACTTACTGCCTTTCTCACCAATAACGCGCAGCACACGGGGAGCCCGGGGCTCCTCCTTCTGGGGCATCACCCACCAGTAATTCAGCATCGTACGCTCTTGAGCACCAGCCACGCCTATACCGGCACCAGCAGCAAGCAGGAAATATTTCATCCAGCCACGCTGAACAGAAACCAGCGGTGCATCAAACCTGATGTGAAACGTACGAAGTAAATTCATGAGAAAAACAGGAGGCGGAACTAGACTAAGTTACGCGCGCGCAAATTATATACTTTTTTTTTCATTTGGCAAGCATAATCTGTTATCCGCACCACCAAATGAACAATAGCTACATTCCGTTGACTCTTAGCACTTTGAATATACAGAAAACTTAATTCCAAATATATTTACCAAACATAACAACCAACACATTCCCAGCATCAAAAACAATAAAAAAAACACGTAAAGCCCCCCCCCCCATAAACATGTTACGAAGAAAACAATCCAAACCGCATAAGCCTTGTCATACAAGGCGCAGAACATACAAGGAATATTGAGCCCGTGAAACGGGCGACATAACAATAGCGAAGTGGTGCAGCGGCGTCAGCCGCGAAACCACTCGTTTTAGTGTAAAAGGTCATTAGAACCCGTGGAACGGGTGACAGAACGCGTGGTCATTATCATGCTTCCGGCCCAATTTTCCGCTTGCCATGCGGGTTTCACTATGCTAGAGTACAACCTGAATAGTGACCCAATTATTTAGGTTATGCGTAATAATATCTTTCTGAAATCGCTACTGACTGCCCTCCTTGCCACCGGCATGGGTGCCAGTCTTACCAGCTGCAACGAAGGTAAGAAGGCCGACACCCCCAAGGTGGCAGCCGTAGAGAACGAGGCAGGCCAGCTTACCTGCACCCTGGAAAACAGCGCACTTTCCGCAGCCTTTGAATACAAGGATGGCTGCGTGGTGTTCGGCGGGCTGAAGGCTGCAGACGGCACCCAGCTTCTGCAGAGCGGAGGCCCCCTGTTTGCCGTTACTCTGGCTAACGGACAGCAGGTGAACATGAAATCCACCAAACTGCAGGTTCAGTCTCTGTCCCCGGATCCCAATGCCCTGCGCCAGTCCGAAAAGCTTTCCGGCAACGCCGTATCGGCCACCTTCACCGCCCCGGACAATTCATTCAGCATTGAGTGGAAAGCCATTCTGCGCGAGGGTTCTCACTACCTGCGTCAGGAATTCACACTGAAGGCCACCGATGGCCCCGTTCCCTTTGCCAGCATCACCCCCCTGCAGGTAATTCCCACCGAGGAAGGCGGCATTCCCACCATTTCCGGCAACACGACCCACGGCACCGTGGCTGTGACGGATTCCATGTTCTTGGGTCTGGAAACGCCGATGTCTGTGATGACCGTGGGCAAGCACGGCGGCGTGCAGGAGGACACCTGGTCTGCCCAGAGCTGGACTCCCGGCATGTTCGGCAGCGTATTCGCCGTGCCGGAGAGCTTCCACCCGGTCTACGGCAAGGAATACGATGAAAAGAACGGGCCGGTGGTGAAGAACCTGGTAGCCGCAGAAGGCCCGGTCAAGTTTGAGGAACCCGGCGAATGCGCCATTGACTTCAAGTACGAAAGCGGCAACAACCGTCTCAACATCGTGGGCGTGCAGCTGGTGACCACCTCCGGCCAGGTGGTTTCTGAGGATATTCACGCCGGCTTCACCGGCCACAATTCCAGCGGCTCCACCTACCGCGTGATTGTTCCCGTGGCTGGCACCTACAACCTGCGCTACTGGGTGCAGAAGAAGACGGAACCCGTCACCAGCTCCGGCCGTATCTCCCTCTCCCTCGCCACCGGCAACCCGGAGGTTGACACAGAGACCATTCCCGAGGACATGGTGCGCGGCACCTGGGTGCGCAAGGCTAACCTGACCAAGGAAGCTCCCTGGAAGGTAAGCTCCGTCATCGGTCTGTTCACTCCCGGCCAGCAGCGCCGCTCCTTCCTTTCCTACATCGAGCGAGAGAAGCCCGTTCCCTACCGCACCATGGTGCATTACAATGACTGGTACGAAGTAGGTATCGTGCTGCACGACTATGCAGACCCCGCCAAGCGCACCAGCGAGAAGATTTCTCTGGATATCATCAACGCCTGGAAGAAGGAGCTCTACGAGAAACGCAACACCAAGATTGACGCTTTCGTGATTGATGACGGCTGGGATGACTTCAACAGCCTGTGGGGCTTCCACTGCGGTTTCCCGAACGGTTTTGCCAAGGTGAACGAGGTGGCCACCAGCATGGGCTGCGGTCTGGGTACCTGGCTCGGCCCGGTGGGTGGTTACGGCGCCAGCAAGAGCATGCGCATCAAGCACTGGAACCAGACTCACCCGAACAACCGCATTGCCAACTTCGAGCTTTCCAATCCGGAGTACTTCAATGCCTTCGTGGATCGCTGCAAGTTCATGATCAATAACTATGACATGCGCTACTTCAAGTTCGACGGCATTTCCACCAAGTTCCACGCCAAGGGCCCGGGTGCTCTGGAGGACGCCGAAGGCATTCTGCGTGTGCTCACCGCCCTGCGCGAGGCTCGCCCGGACATCTACATCAACACCACGGTGGGTACCTGGGCCAGTCCGTTCTGGTTCATGTATGCCGATTCCATCTGGCGCCAGGAGAACGACTTCGACCAGATGGGCAACGTGGGTGATGCCCGCGACAAGTGGATTACCTACCGCGACCGTCTGGTGCATGAGGTATTTGTGGAAGGCGCCCCGCTCTTCCCCATCAATGCGCTCATGACCCACGGCACCATCATCACGAAGAACGGCCCGCCCCGCGTGATGAGCAAGGACCCCGCCAACTGCGTCAAGGAAATGCGCACGGCCTTCGCCTGCGGTTCCGGTCTGCAGGAAATTTATGTGGATGCCGACCTCATGGCTCAGGAGGATGGTAAGCTCTGGGATGAGCTGGCTGGCTGCATTGCCTGGGTGCGCCGCAATGCCGATGTGCTTGCAGACACGCACTGGGTAGGCGGTAATCCCTGGAACAAGAAGACCAAGGAAGGCGATATCTACGGCTGGGCTTCCTGGAACCCGGAGAAGTGCACGCTTGCGCTGCGCAATTCCTCCGACAAGCCCAAGACTCTTAAGTCCACCCTGCGCCAGATTCTGGACGTGCCCCCCGGTGTGGTTGGCTCTATCATCCTGAAGAGCTCCTTTGCCGACCAGCGCGTACTGAAGGGCATCATGGACCGCAAGCTGAATGTTGATACCGAAATCAGCATCACGCTGGAGCCCATGGAGGTCATCGTGATGGAAGGCGAAACGATGAAATAAACCAGCGCCACCAGTAAATTTCAAAAGCCGCACCCAACCAGGTGCGGCTTTTTTTGGGGATGTCGGATGTTGGATTTTGAAGATGTTGAGTTCCGCGGGCTATCGCCCGCCAACATTATTCATTATTCATTATTCATTATTCACTAATCCTTAATCCTTAATCCTTAATCCCTAATCCCTAATCCTTAATCCTTAATCCCTAATCCTTAATCCCTAATCCTTAATCCTTCCCCACAGCCTTGCTCAGGTATTCAGCCACGCCCTCGTGGGTGGGTTTCATGGCCTCCTGGCCGGGATGCCAGCCCAGCGGGCAGACCTCGCCATACTGCTCGAAATGCTGCAGAGCGTCCACGATGCGGATGGCTTCATCGATGGAGCGGCCCAGCGGCATATCGTTCACAAGCTGGTGGCGCACAATGCCCTGCCGGTCGATAAGGAAGAGGCCACGGTAGGCGACCAGCTCGCCAATGACCTGCAGCTTGCCGTGTTCGTCAACATATCGCTCACCGGCAAGTACATCGAAGGCATCGGCAATGGTCTTATTGGTATCGGCCACCAGCGGGTAGCTCACGCCCTTGATACCGCCGTCGCACTGCTCCTTCTGGCACCAGGCCCAGTGGCTGTACTCGGTATCGGTGGAGCAGCCCACCACTACGGTGTTGCGGCGGGCAAACTCAGGCAGCGCGGCCTGGAAGCCCAGCAGCTCGGTCGGGCATACAAAGGTGAAGTCCTTCGGGTAGAAGAAAAAGACTACATACTTCTGCCCAATATAATCCTGGAGCGAGAAGTCGTTCACGATTTCGCCATCTACCACTGCGGTTGCCTTGAATACAGGTGCTTGTTTTCCTACTAACATACTATGCAATTTTTGGTTCGTTGAGGTTAGGATACACTAACTCCTGAGTTTGTTCAAGAGTTTTTTAGAATTTTTCTAAATGGTATAATCAAGTGAGAACTTCCAATAACTCTGCAAATGGCGATTTATCGGATAGGTGGCGAGCCACAGGCTCGCGGAATTCTGAAGCCCGTGGAACGGGCGACATACCAATAGCGAGGGGTGGAGCCGTCACGCTTTAGCGGGGCGAGCGTAACCCCTCGATTGCGTAAAAATAATATCGGAACCCGTGAAACGGGTGACAGAA